>JBGSOU010000491.1:0-6422 GCA_041739025.1 Hyphomonas sp. | reverse complement strand
GGCCCCGTCGCCCGCCATCCGCACGGCCGCCGTCGCAACCGCCTGATAGGTGTCCACATTCAGCGCGCGCAGGATGGCCCGGTAGCGGCTGAGCGCTTGCAAGGCCGCCTCCACGCCCTGCGGCGACAGATGCCCCGTCTTGGTCAGCCCTTCGCCAAGGCCCGCCATGACCTTCTCGTTGAAGCTCTGCAGGATCGATGCGCCCAGCACATCGCAGATCACCAGACGAACAGAGTTCGAACCGATGTCTATGATGCCGGCCTGACGGGGTTGGGGAATGCTCATTTCGGCCCTTCAGGAAGTGACAGGCGCGGCGGCAAGGTCACCTCCAGCGCGCTGCCCCGGCCCGAAAGACTGGGGTTGGACATGAAATATCCGTGGGCGGAAAAAGCGGTTTCCGGTGCCTTGCTCACGAGGCGCTCATAGGTGCCATCCGGATGCATCAGCCAGGACTGCTGCTCGTCGTTCAGGTTGGCGACCATGATCTGGTTCATCACCTGGCGATGCACGGTCGGGTTCTGGATCGGCACCAGAACCTCCACGCGGCGTTGCAGGTTGCGCGGCATCCAGTCGGCAGACGAAATGAACACCTTGGCGGCCGGCGACGGCAACGCCTCGCCATTGGCCACACACAACATCCGGGCGTGCTCGAGAAAACGCCCGACAATGCTTTTGACCGTTATGTTCTCGGACAGGCCCGCAACACCCGGCCGCAGGCAGCAGATGCCGCGCACCACCAGCTGAATCGGCACGCCCGCCTGGCTCGCCCGGTAGAGCGCATCGATCACGTCGCCATCGACCAGTGAGTTCATCTTCGCCCAGATGCCACTCGGCTTCTTTTTCTTTGCCGCCGCCGTTTCAGATTCGATCATCTGAAGCAGCTGCTCCTTCAGGTTCACAGGTGCCATGCAGACCGTTTCAAACGCAGGCGGAATTTCCGGCGGCTCGCGGTTTGCCGTCACGTAGTTGAACAGGCGATTGGCATCGCGGCCCAGCGCGGGATCCGCCGTGAACAACGAAAGGTCGGTGTAGATGCGGGCATTGATCGGGTGATAGTTGCCCGTGCCGTAGTGGGTATAGGTACGCAGCTCGTTGCCCTCGCGGCGCACCACGAGCGAAACCTTTGCATGCGTCTTGTACTCGATAAATCCGTACACGACCTGTACGCCTGCGCGCTCAAGATCGCGGGCAAGACGCAGGTTTGCCTCCTCGTCAAAGCGCGCCTTGATCTCGACCAGCGCCGTAACCGATTTACCGGACTCTGCCGCCTCGATCAACGCGCCCACGATGGGTGAGTTCACCGTTGTGCGGTACAGCGTCTGCTTGATCGCCACCACGTGGGGATCAGCTGCAGCCTGACGCACGAACTCCACAACCACGTCGAAACTCTCGAACGGGTGATGAACCAGGATATCCTTGGCGCGGATGGCGGCAAGAATGTCCCCGCCCATTTCCCGGATGCGTTCGGGATAGCGCGGCTCATAGGGCGAAAACAGCAGGTCCGGACGGTCATCGACGATCAGTTCCGACAACCGGGCCATGCCCAGGATGCCATCATACAGCACGATGTCCGAAGAATCGGCGCCGATCTCGCGCATGATGAAGCTGCGCAGGCGTTCCGGCGCGCTCGATTGCATCCGGAGGCGGACGATCCGCCCGCGGCGGCGCTGTTTCAGCAGAACTTCGAACTCGCGGATCAGGTCCTCGGACTCTTCCTCGATCTCGATATCGCTGTCGCGCACGATCCGGAACAGGCAGCGGCCTGCTTCCTTGAACCCGGGAAACAGCGCCGGCAGGAACAGACCGATCACGTCTTCCAGCGCGATGAAGCGGATGCCCGGCTTGGCGCCTTTCGGAAGGCGGATGAACCGGCGCACGAAGGACGGCATCGGCACGATGCCCACTTGCGCTTCGCCGCCGCTGAGCGGCTGCAGGTCGAACGCCACCGTGAATCCGAGGTTCGGGATGAACGGGAAGGGATGCGCCGGATCAATCGCCAGCGGCGTCAGGATCGGAAAGATGTTGGAATGGAAGTAGACTTCGATATCCGCCCGCTCGCGCTTGGTCAGGTCCTCCGCGCTGAGCACGAAGATCCCTTCCTCTTCCATCGCGGCCTTCAACACGCGCCATTGCTTCTGCTGATCGGTGATCAGTTTGAACGCGGCGTCTTCCACTGCCGCCACCTGCTGAGCCGGTGTCAGGCCGTCCTGGCTGAGCCGCGACACTCCGGCCCGCACCTGTTCGCGCAGGCCCGCATAACGCACCATGTCGAATTCATCGAGGTTGCTCGCAGAGATCGACAGGAAGCGCAGGCGCTCGAGCAAGGGATGCGCGCTGTTGTCCGCCTCCTCCAGCACACGCTGGTTGAACTCAAGCCAGGACAGCTCGCGGTTCAGGAACCGCTGAGGAGAGCCCATCAGCTGCTTGTTTAACCGGCTCTGGCCATCCACCATTTTGGATCATTCCTCATCACTGTCCCCCGGACCGCTCATCCCGTCGAGCACACGCCGGGCCAGCGGCAAGCTGGGCGCCCGGTCATGCGCGCTCACCGCGTCGCTGAGTCGATCCATGAAGTTCTCAACGGCCTCATAGGCAAGTTCAAGCCGGGGCACCAGATAGTTGAGTATCTCAGGCGAAAGCCTGAGGTAGCGCCGCGCCGCCGCTACATGCAGCCGGGCGCGCAAGACTTCATCATCCGGAGCGCCGATTTCGCCGACCGGCATGGCGTTGAGACGCGACTTGAGGTCAGGCGAAACGGCCCGCCATTGCGAAGGCGCGCGGTGGGCGGTCAGCAGAAGCCGCCCTCCGCCCGAGGCCACGAGGTTGATCAGCGACAGCAGGGCCTCATCATTCTTGCCAGCGACCAGGTCGGCATCATCGGCCACCACGTGCCGGCCAGCCAGCGCGTCCAGACCCCGGAGGCCGGAGCGCGACAGCCGGGACGCTGTCAGGAATTCCCCGCTGAACTGGTTCGCCCAGGCCTCGGCCAGATAGGTCAGCCCGCACATCGCCGGCCCGGTGATGCACAGCACCGGTGTCGCCCACCCCTCCGGCCGGGAGGCGATCCGCAGCGCGGCCGCATTGTGCGGTCCCCGCACCAGCTGCGCCCAGTGTGCCGCAGGCGCCGGAAATCCGAACAGCGGCTGCGCGGGTCGCTTGTCCTGGTCCGGATCTCCGGGGGTCACTGCAGGATCGTGGTCGATACAGCCGAGCGCAGGGTCAGGTCGCCGTCTTCGCGAGAGATCGTCACGCCGCGCTGCACGAGGTCGTTGCGCAGCCGGTTTTCATCGCCGGCATAGGAGAAGGTTACGATGGCGCCCTCGCGGGCGACCGCCTTGGTCCGGAAGTCCGAGACGAGCGGCGAACGGGCCAGCGCGCCGCGCAGCGTGTTCCATTCCGCCAGAGAGGTGAACCGTACCGTGGCTGATACATCGGTGCGCGAACCGTCGCGCACGATCGAGGCTTCCTTCCAGGATTCATCCAGCATCTTGGACACTGCCTCGGCGGCCGCTTCAAGCGTCGGCATCGGCGGCGTCGCGCCCACCGCCTCGTTGCCGGTCGCCGTCACGGTCGAGACAACGGCGCGCCAGGCACCGTCGCGGCCCTGAAGCTCGGCAATGATGCCGCGCCGGGCATTCACCGGGTTTGCCTCAGTGCTCAGATCGGTCCAGGTGCTGTAGGGCGAATAGGCGCCGGACGCCGTCACGAACGGCACCAGCGCGCCCTTGTTGCGCTCGTTGAAGGCCGCGACCCACCCCGCCGAGTCGCCAGACGTCGAGACGGGCACCATCAGGGCCAGCGGAGCCTGCGCATCGAGATAGGGCACTTTCAGCGAGTCGAGATGCGCGCGCACAACGGTCGGGTTCAGCACCACGGCGAGCTTGCCCCGGTAACGCCCGGCGCCTTGCGCTTCTTCTTCAACGTCCACCGCCGCAGCAAAGCGTGAGGCGAGGCCCGAATCGACCGGCAGCCCGCCGGCCGCCGCGCGGTCAGACGCCAAGGTTATCTTGTTGATCAGCGCGCGGGCCGCCGAGATGCGGGCCGAAGCCATCGCTTTTTCTCGCGCCTCGATCACCGTCGGGGCCGTCTCATCCACGGCTATGCCGCGGATTGTGTATACGTCGCGGGTGTCAGCAAGCGCGGCGCCCGCGCCGGCCAGAGACAGGAACAGGACGGCCAGAACCAGTCGAATCATGGAAGGCGAACTCCTTAGCTGGGCACCTTCTAACAGGCGCAATGTGAACCGGAAACCGCGAGCTTCACTTCCGAACCTTCACTGGAACTTGTTGCCACCTCATGCTAACGCGCCGGTTCGGGCAAGATGCGGGGACAGATCAGATGAACGCGACCTCTAAACCGCCCCTGTCGTACCGTGATGCCGGTGTCGATATTGAGGCAGGCGAGCGGCTGGTGGATGCCATTTCGCCTTTGGCCAAGGCGACGGCCCGCGCCGGTGTGATGGGCGGCCTCGGCGGCTTTGGCGCGCTGTTCGACCTGAAGGCCGCCGGATATGTTGATCCGGTCCTCGTCTCCGGCACCGACGGGGTGGGCACCAAGCTGATGCTGGCCTTCGAAACCGGAATCCATAACACGGTCGGCATCGACCTCGTGGCCATGTGCGCCAATGACGTTCTCGCCCAAGGCGCAGAGCCCCTGTTTTTCCTCGACTATTTTGCCACCGGCAAGCTGGAGGGCGGGATCGCCGAAGCGGTCATCGCCGGCATCGCCGAAGGGTGCCGCCAGTCCGGCTGCGCCCTCGTCGGCGGCGAGACCGCCGAAATGCCGGGCATGTACCCGCCGGGCCATTATGATCTGGCCGGGTTCGTGGTTGGCGCCGTCGACCGCGACAAGGTTCTGCCCCGCCATGCCGACATGAATGATGGCGACATCCTGATCGGCATTTCCTCGTCCGGCCCCCATTCCAACGGCTATTCGCTGGTCCGCCGCATCGTGGCGCGCGAAGGACTCTTCTATGGCGGCCCGTCGCCCTTTTCGAACCAGACGCTGGGCGAAGCCCTGCTGACTCCGACCCGGCTCTATGCGCCGCTGGTGATGCCGCTGATCAAGTCCGGCCGCATCAAGGGCCTCGCCCACATCACCGGCGGCGGCCTGACCGAGAATACGCCGCGCATGTGCCCGGACTCCCTCGCACCACGCATCGACCGCGCAAGCTGGGAACCGCTTCCCGTGTTCAAGTGGCTGCAGGATGCGGGCAACATCACCGACGATGAAATGCATCGTACCTTCAACATGGGCATCGGCATGGTGCTGGCGGTGAGCCGTGCGGATGTTGACAGCGTACTCGGTGACCTGATTGCGGCAGGCGAAGTGCCGCGGGTCATTGGCGGGCTCCAGCCGGCATGACACGGCTCCGGCTCGCGATCCTGATCTCGGGCCGCGGCTCCAACATGGAAGCCCTGCTGCGCGCCGCCGCCGATCCGGCCTACCCGGCCGAGCCGGTTCTGGTCGTGTCGAACCGTCCCGAAGCGGCCGGTCTGCACTTTGCCGAAGCCGCCGGTGTGGCGGCGTTGTCCATCGACCACAAGACCTACGGCAAGGACCGCGAAGCGTTCGAATTCCATGTCGACTCGACCCTGCGCGGCGCCGGCGTCGAGATCATCGCGCTGGCCGGGTTCATGCGCGTGCTGACGCCCTGGTTCGTCAAGCGCTGGGAAGGCCGGATGATCAACATCCACCCGTCCCTGCTGCCGAAATACAAGGGCCTCGACACCCACCAGCGCGCGATTGACGCGGGCGATGCCGAAGCGGGCTGCACCGTGCACTGGGTCAGCGCGGGCGTTGATGAAGGCGAAATCATCGCGCAGGCCCGCGTGCCGATCCTGCCGAATGATACCGCCGACACACTCGCCGCGCGCACCCTGCCCGCCGAACACCGCCTCTATCCCGAAGCGCTTGCGGCGGCCTGCCACAAGATCCAAGAGACCTCCGGCCATGCGTGAGATGCAACAAATCGTCCTGGCACGGTATTGCGAAGGCGCGCCAAAGCCTTCGGACTTCCGCCTCGAGAGCCTGCCGCTGCCGGAGCCGAAGGACGGACAATTCCGTGTACGGCATGTCTGGTGCTCGGTGGATCCCGGCACACGCTCGCGCCTTTCGGGCGGCGACTCGTACGCGGCGGCCCTGCCGCTGGGCAAGCCGGTGGACGGTTTCAGCGCCGGCGTGATCGACGCCTCGAACAATCCGGACTGGCCGGTGGGCACGAAGGTTTTCTGCGCGGGCGGCTGGAAAACCCATTCGCTACAATCGGGAAAAGGCTTCATCGGCAAGGTCACGGACGTGCCCGGTGTGCCGCTTTCGGCGTGGATCGGCGTGCTGGGCGTGCCCGGCCTGACGGCCTGGTTCGGCCTGAAAGACGTGGCACGTTTCAAGGCCGGCGACGCGGTGCTGGTCACTTCGGCGGC
>JBGSOU010000483.1:0-2459 GCA_041739025.1 Hyphomonas sp. | reverse complement strand
TGCGGCGGCCGAGACGGTGCTGAAGCCCGGCGGGCGGCTGGTGGTGGTGACGTTCCACTCGCTGGAAGACCGGCTTGTAAAGCAGTGGCTGCGCGAACGGGCGGCCGGTGTTCCGGCCGGCTCGCGCCACATGCCGCTGATGTCGAGGCCGAAGCCGGCGAGCTTCGAGCAGATCACAAACAAGGCGCTGCAACCTTCTGAAAAGGAAGTGGAAACCAATCCACGCGCACGCTCTGCCAGACTGCGGGCGGCGATCCGGACGGATGCTGCTGCCTTTGGCGGTCCGGCGGACGATGGAATGGACCTGCCGCCGATCCCTGATGTGGAGGTATCGCGATGAGCCGGCGCGCATTTTTCTTCGGACTTCTGGTGGCCGCCCTGCTGGTCTTCAGCCTGTACCGCGCAAAGTATGGCGCGCGGGATACGGCCGCCGAGCTGATGGCGGTCGAGGCGCAGATCGAGGCGGCGGAAAAGGAAAAGGCGTTGCTCGAAACCGAGCTGGCCCACATGAGCCGGCGCGACTGGATCGAGGAATACGCCCGCAAGGAACTCGGCATGTCGCCGCCGAAAGCGGACCAGATGGCCAGCGAGGACGATCTCGACGCCGTGGTCGGCCCGCCCACGGACGGCCTGATCCCCGCCGATGATCCGCAGACGGAGGCAACGCCATGAGCGAAGCCTCGCGCGACCGGACGCGGCTCGCAGGGCTTGTGCTCTGCGGAGTCTTCGTCGTCATGGCCGGGCGGGGCGGATATCTGGCATTGTCGGGCAAGCCGGCGAAAGACGCATCGACCTTCGCCGAGCAGGCCGCGCCGCGCCTGGTGCGCGCTGACATTCTCGACCGCAATGGCGAGCTGATCGCGACCTCGGTCGATACCTATTCCCTGTGGGCGAACCCGAGCCTGATCTGGGACGCCGAGGAAGTGGCCCTCGGGCTGAACGAGATGTTTCCCGAGATCGGGCTGGACGTGCTGAAGGCCAAGCTTTCCGATCCCAAGCGCAAGTTCGAATGGGTCAAGCGCGGACTGACGCCGCGCCAGCGCGAAGCCGTGATGGCGCTGAAGTTCGAAGGGCTGAACTTCCGTCCGGAGATGCGCCGCGCCTATCCGATGGGCGAGCTGGCCGGGTCGGTGCTGGGGCAGGTCGACCTCGATGGCAAGGGCATCGCCGGCGCCGAGCGGGCGTTCAATGCCGAGCTCAAGGCGGGCAAGCCCGTGCAGCTGACGCTCGACATCGAAGTGCAGACCGCGCTGGAGGCTGAACTTGCGGCGGCGGCCACCGGCTATGACATGCACGGCGCGGCGGCGATCCTGATGGATACGCATACCGGGGAAGTGCTCGGCATGGCGAGCTGGCCGGCGTACGATCCGAACCGGCCTTCGGACTATCCGGCCGATCACCCCGCCCGCGTCAACCGTGCGATTGGCGCAGTCTACGAACTCGGCTCGGTGTTCAAGCCGCTGACGGTTGCGGCAGCGCTCGAGGCAGGTGTCGTGCGGCCGGACACAAGGTTCAATATCAGCCAGCCGATCAAGCTCGGCCGGTTCGAGGTGACCGACACGCACAGGTTTGCGGAGACCGCCAACGTTACGGACATCATCGTGCACAGTTCGAACATCGGCACCGTCCACGTGGTGCGCGAGCTGGGCATTCCGCGCCAGAGCGAGTTCCTCCGGAAGGCTGGCCTGCTGGACAAGGCCGCCATCGAACTGCCGGGCAGCGAGGCACCGATCAAGCCGGACCAGCTCAGCGACGTGACGGCTGCGACGATCTCGTACGGCCATGGCATTTCGGTGACGCCGATGGCGTTCCTTGGTGCCTTCGCGGCGCTCGGCAACGGCGGCGAGATGATGCCGCCGACCTTGCGGCTGGATCCCAAACGCAAGGCGGCGCCTGTCACGCTGATGTCGGCGGTGACCGCCGAGACGGTGACCCGGATGATGCGCGAGTCGGTCATTCGGGGCAGCGGCGAAACGGCAGACGTTGAAGGATACCGTGTCGCGGGCAAGACCGGCACCGGCGAAAAACCGCTGAATGGCGGCTATGACAAGAATGCCAATATCTCCAGCTTTGCTGCGGTGTTTCCGGAAGACGGCCCGCAATATGCCCTGATTGTGACGCTGGATGATCCCAAGGCCCGTGAGGGCCGTGGTGCAACGGCGTCCGGAAGTTCGGCCCCCGTGGCGGGCCGGATCATCGAGCGTGTTGCACCCATTCTGGGCGTGATACCGCGCTTCGACGCGGCCCGCCCGGTGCGAACCGGCCTCTCGGAACAGACTCCAGAAAGGAGCGCTCTGTGAAATTGAAAGACCTCTTCCCGCTTGCCGAGAATGGCGAGACCGAGATCCTCGGACTGACGGCCGACAGCCGCAAGGTTCAACCCGGCTGGCTGTTTGCAGCGCTCAAGGGCACGGCCCAGGATGGCAGCGCGTTTGCCGCCCAGGCCATCGCCCGGGGCG
>JBGSOU010000442.1:0-2173 GCA_041739025.1 Hyphomonas sp. | reverse complement strand
GCGAAGGGCTGCGCCACGGCGGCCTGCACGACCTGGGGGCCGCCGCGCGCGACGCGGACTTTCAGGCCGTCATGTTCGATCTCGATCTCGCCGAGATCGCCCTCCCGCAGGATGGCGGCCAGCTCACGGATCAGGCCTGTATCGAGTTTGTTCTTGGAAACACTCATGTTTTTCAGCTCCCTGCCTGTCCGGAAAGCCGCAAGGCGGCTCCGAGGGCGAGTTCGTATCCATAGGCACCTAGCCCGGCAATCGACGCAGTTGCAACAGGGGCAACATAGTTGACGTGCCGGAAGGCTTCGCGTGCCGCCGGGTTGGACAAGTGGACTTCAATGACCGGAATCTTGAGGGATTTCATGGCGTCATGAAGCGCGATGGATGTATGTGTGTAGGCGGCGGCGTTGAGGATGAGGGCGCCCGCCTCGCGGCCGGCTTCCTGGACCCAGGTGACCAGTTCGCCTTCGGAGTTCGTCTGACGCATCACCAGGGCCGCCTGGGGCGCCTGGGCGCGCAGCCGGGCGTGGATATCTTCGAGCGTATCGCGGCCGTAGATCTCGGGCTCGCGCGTACCGAGCAGGTTGAGATTGGGGCCACCGAGGACATATACCGGTTTCGACATGGGCCTCCGTTTGCGCTGGAACGCCGTGTGTTGCAAGAGGGCAACAGGAGCTGACTGCGATGAAGATCATCCTCAATGGGGAACCGCTTGAAATCGGGGCGGGTACGAGCGTCGCGATGCTGGTTCAGCGCCTGTCGGACCAGACCGGGCGCGACCCGCGCGGGGTAGCGGTCGAGCGCAACCGGGAGATCGTTCCGAAGTCGCGGCATGCCGCGACGGTGCTGGAAGAGGGCGACCAGATCGAGCTGGTCCAGTTCGTCGGCGGGGGCTGAAACGGGGCCTCGAACCCGTCCAGAAACCGTCCAGACGGGCGGCCGGACTTCTGGACTCTTGCGTATCGGATCGAGAGGTTTCTCGCGGGGTGTGTTGACGCCTGCGTCCGGGACGGCCAGATCACGCGCATGTCAGACAATCCATCCAGCGACCCGCTCATCATCGCCGGCAAGGCTTACACTTCGCGCCTGATCGTGGGCACGGGGAAGTATGCTTCGTATCAACAGAACGCCGACGCGGCCCGGGCGGCGGGCGCAGAGATTGTCACCGTTGCGCTGCGCCGGGTGAACCTGACGGACAAGAGCCAGGAGATCCTGTCGGACTTCGTGACGCCCGAAGAGTTCACCTACCTGCCGAACACGGCGGGTTGCTACACGGCTGACGACGCCGTGCGCACGCTGCGCCTCGCGCGGGAGGCGGGCGGATGGAACCTCGTGAAACTGGAAGTGCTGGCGGACCAGAAGACGCTGTATCCGAACATGCCGGAAACGCTGAAGGCCGCCGAGGCGCTGATCAAGGATGGCTTCGAGGTGATGGTCTATTGCTCGGACGATCCGGTCTACGCGCGCCTGCTGGAAGAGGCAGGGTGCTGCGCGATCATGCCGCTCGGAAGCCTGATCGGTTCCGGGCTTGGCATCATGAACCCGGTGAACATCCGGCTCATCGTTGAGGCCGCGCGCGTGCCGGTGATCGTGGATGCGGGCGTCGGCACGGCCTCGGACGCCGCCATCGCGATGGAACTCGGATGTGATGGTGTCCTGATGAATACCGCCATCGCCGCCGCGAAGGACCCGGTGCGCATGGCGCGGGCAATGAAGCATGCCGTGATCGCCGGGCGCGAGGCGTATCTCGCCGGGCGGATGCCGAAGAAAATGTATGCCGACCCGAGCTCACCGCTCGGCGGTTTGATCTAGGCCGCCACGTGGCCCCCGCCCGCGACTTCGATCTGGTTGTGTTCGACTTTGATGGCACGCTGGCCAACAGTGCGGGTTGGTTCCGGTCGATCCTTCCGGACATTGCGCGCCGGTTCGGCTTTCGCTGCCCGGAAGGGGATGAACTGGAAGAGTTGCGTCACAAGCCGCCGCGCGAGGTGATGCGTATCCTGAAGATACCCGGCTGGAAGCTGGTGTTCATCGCGGTGCATGTGCGCAAGCGCGCCGCCAGGGCCGAGGCGTTTCCATTGTTCGAGGGCATTCCGGATGTGCTGCGCGCCCTCGCGGCGCAGGGCGTGACGATCGCGGTCGTGTCGTCGAACGCCGAAGTGAATGTGCGCCGGGCGCTGGG
>JBGSOU010000425.1:0-1938 GCA_041739025.1 Hyphomonas sp. | reverse complement strand
GCCGAGGCCCACCGCGCGCTGGAGAGCGGCGCGACGACCGGCGCAACCTTGCTGGTGCCCTGACGGATTTCCATGATTGCGCCGCAATCGCGGAGAATTCTGGCGGCATAAAGGGGAGACGACAATGAGGACGGTTCTGATCATGCTGGTGGTGGCCGGCTTGGGCGCGTGCGCGCACGGCCGGCCGGCGCCGCAGACACTGGCCGGGATGCACGAGTCTGCGGACTGGGCCAATGAAGACGGCGACGTGCTCCAGACAGCGTTTCAGCGCACGGTGGCCCGGCTCGCCCGGGAAGGCGGCCGGGCAGCGGCGCTGCTGCAGGTGAACGCGGCCGGCTACGACTGCACCTACGGCGAGGCGCATGAGGATTATCCGGAGCCGGCGGCCGTGTGTACGCGCAGCTTTGCCTCGCGCGCCTGCCAGTTTGACTGGGAGGTGACGATCACCAGCGATCCTGCGCGGCCGGACAGCATCGACTCTGCGGAGGCCGGTTTCAAGCGGGACTGTGTCGGCACTGCGCGGGACTGGCCGGAGCCCGTCATCTCGGCGATTGATGACGGGCTGGCACGGGCCGAGCCGCCGGACCCGGTGCGATCAAAGCTGGAGGCTCCCTTGCCGGACATGCACCAGGGTCCGATTTTTTGAGGCGCGGGATCTGACAACGGGCGCCGGACAATCCGGGCCTGCGAAGGCGGAGCGGATTGACTTGCGCTTCCGTTTCAGCTGGCACTGTATACCTACCCTCCACCCCGCGAGCCGGACTCCATGGCGCTGAAAATCGCAAATCGGGACGCGCGGCGGCTGTGGCTCGACGCGCAGGGGCTTTCAGCGGCGCCGACCGGGCCGGTGGATCTTGCGGGTACGATCAGAAAGCTGGGATTTGTTCAGCTCGACACGATCCGCGTGGTGGCGCGCGCCCACGATCATATCCTGTGGAGCCGGAACCAGAACTACCGCGAGCCGATGCTGGAGAAATGCCTCGGGCGCGACCGCCAGGTGTTCGAGCATTTCACCCATGATGCCTCGGTGATCCCCATGGATTTCTATCCGATGTGGCGGCGCCAGTTCCGCCGCCTCGAGGAGAAGGTGCGCGGATGGGAATGGCACCGGGGGATGCTGGACGAGGACGGACGCAATGAAATCCGTGCCCGGATTGAATCGGAAGGTCCGCTGAGCACCAAGGCGTTTGATACCAAGATTGTCGGCAAGCGCGAGATGTGGCGCCGGCCGCCGCACAAGCTGGCACTCGACTACATGTGGTATGCCGGGGAACTGTCGACCTCGCACCGCGAGCGGTTCACCAAGTTCTATGACCTTTCGGACCGGGTGATTCCGAAGGCTCACCGGGAAGCCGCGCATGCGGACGAGGTGCAGGTGGACTGGCTGTGCCGCGAAGCGCTGGCGCGGCTGGCGTTTGGCACGCCCGGCGACATCCAGCGCTTCTGGGCGGCGGCAGACCTTGCCGAGGTGAAAGCCTGGACGGAGGCGAAGGCGGGTGAACTGGTGCCCGTGGAAATTGAGTCCGTGGGCGGACAATGGATGCCCGCACTGGCGCCGGCCGATATCGAGGCGCGGCTTTCCGCGGCGCCGGCGCCCGTGTCCCGGCTGCGCATCCTCAATCCGTTTGATCCGGTGATCCGGGACCGGAGCCGCCTGACACGCCTGTTCGGTTTTGACTACCGGATCGAAATCTTCGTGCCGGCGGCCAAGCGGCAATGGGGCTATTATGTCTATCCGCTGCTGGAGGGGGACCGGTTCGTGGGGCGGATCGAGGTCAAGTCCGACCGGCAGAAGGGCGAGCTGAGCGTGCACAATCTCTGGCCCGAGCCGGGCGTGACCTGGACACCGGCGCGCCAGGCCAGGCTTGATGCGGAGCTGGGGCGTCTGGCACGGTTCGTCGGCGCGCAAGAGGTCGTGTGGCAGACGGACTGAGCGGG
>JBGSOU010000423.1:0-3364 GCA_041739025.1 Hyphomonas sp. | reverse complement strand
CGTTGCCCGTGCCGGCCGCGCCGCAAGCGTCTGCGCCGGTGATTGAAGCGGCGCGCGCGGCGACGGTTGTCGTGTTTCTGGGCGACAGTCTCACGGCAGGTTACGGACTCGAGCCGCAGGATGCCTTGCCGCAACAGGTCGAAGCCGTCTGGAAGGCAAAGGGACTCGACGTCTCGGTCATCAATGCCGGCGTGTCCGGCGATACGACCGCCAATGGCCTCGCCCGGTTTGACTGGAGCGTGGTCGAAGCCGAACCGGACCTCGTGGTCATCGCCCTTGGCGCCAACGATTACCTGATGGGCGTTCCGCCCGATCTCGCGCGGTCCAATCTTGCGGCCATTCTCGCGCGGGCGAAGGCGGCCGGCATTCCGGCGATTCTTGTCGGTCTGGAGCCGCGCGGGGATGTTGCCCCCGGCAGCCGCGAGGCCGCCTATGGCGCCATCTACCCGGACCTCGCTGCGGAATACGGCGTTCCCTACTATCCATCCCTGCTCGGCGAGATTTCCGCTGATCCGTCGCTGCTGCAGCCTGACGGCCTCCATCCGACGCGGGACGGGGTGGTCCGAATGGCGGCGCCGCTGGCGGACTTCCTCGAACCGGAACTCAAACCCCGCGCTCTGCCTACGGAATGAATGGTTGCCGGGCGCGTCCGGCACCTGCCAGTGACGCGGCCTATACCTTCGTGGCTTAAAATCTATTTGCTCTATGGTCAGCCTTCCGTCAGCTTGGATGCGGAAGTTTCCATCAGTAACAGCCATCGGAGAAGAGACATGGATACTGAAGCAAAGTGCCCCGTTGTTCACGGCGCCGGCAGCCACACGAATGCCGCCGCCCCGACGAACGCCGAGTGGTGGCCCAACCAGCTGAACCTCAAGATCCTGCACCAGCAGTCGTCGCTGTCCAATCCGATGGGACCGGCGTTTGAATATGCCGAGGCCTTCAAGAAGCTCGACTACGCCGCCCTCAAGGCGGATCTTACGGCGCTGATGACCGACTCTCAGGATTGGTGGCCGGCCGACTGGGGCCATTACGGCGGTCTCTTCATCCGCATGGCCTGGCACAGCGCGGGAACCTACCGTGTCGGCGATGGCCGCGGCGGCGCGGGCGCGGGCCAGCAGCGGTTTGCACCGCTCAACAGCTGGCCGGACAATGGCAACCTCGACAAGGCCCGGCGGCTGCTTTGGCCGATCAAGCAGAAATACGGCAACAGCATTTCCTGGGCGGACCTGATGGTTCTGGCCGGCAACGTCGCGCTCGAATCGATGGGCTTCAAGACCTTCGGGTTCGGCGGCGGCCGCGCCGATACCTGGGAGCCGGAAGAAGATGTCTACTGGGGTTCGGAAACCGAATGGCTCGCCACGAGCGACAAGCCGAACAGCCGCTATTCCGGCGAACGCGATCTGGAAAACCCGCTCGGCGCGGTGCAGATGGGCCTGATCTACGTCAACCCCGAAGGTCCGGACGGCAATCCCGATCCGGTCGCCTCTGGCCGCGATGTGCGTGAAACCTTTGCCCGCATGGCGATGAATGACGAAGAAACCGTCGCCCTCGTTGCGGGCGGCCATACCTTCGGCAAGGCACATGGCGCGGGCGATGCGGCTTTGGTGGGACCGGAGCCGGAAGGCGCGCCGATCGAGGCGATGGGCCTCGGCTGGATCAACAAGTTCGGCACCGGCAAGGGCGGCGATACGATCACGTCCGGGATTGAAGGTGCCTGGAAGCCGAACCCGACGAAATGGGACATGGGCTATTTCGACGTCCTGTTCCGCTATGACTGGGAACTGGTGAAAAGCCCGGCCGGCGCCCATCAGTGGCGGGCGAAGAATGTGCGCCCGGAGGACATGATCCCCGATGCGCATGATCCGAGCAAGAAACATGCGCCGATGATGACGACGGCCGACATGTCGCTGCGCTTTGATCCGGCCTACGAGAAGATCTCGCGGCGCTTCCACGCCAATCCGGCAGAGTTTGCCGATGCGTTTGCCCGCGCCTGGTTCAAGCTGACCCACCGTGATTCCGGACCCAAGTCTCTCTATCTCGGCCCCGAGGTTCCGGCGGAAGACCTGATCTGGCAGGATCCGGTTCCGGCGGTGGATCACCCGCTGATCGACGGGGCGGACATTGCCGGCCTGAAAGCCACGATCCTGGCTTCCGGCCTGACGATCCCCCAGCTGGTCAACACGGCCTGGGCTTCAGCGGCGACCTATCGCGGCAGCGACAAGCGCGGCGGGGCCAACGGGGCCCGGATCCGGCTTGCGCCTCAGAAAGATTGGGCGGCGAACGATCCGGCGCAGCTTTCGAAAGTGCTGGCAGCGCTAGACGGCATTCGGGCGGCGTTCAATGCGTCGGCGGCCGGCGGCAAGAAAGTGTCGCTGGCTGACCTGATCGTGCTCGGCGGCACGGCTGCGGTTGAAGCCGCCGCGAAGCAGGCCGGCCATGACGTGAAGGTTCCCTTCACGCCGGGCCGGATGGACGCTTCGGCGGAACAGACCGACGCGGACTCCTTCGCGCCGCTCGAGCCGACGGCAGACGGCTTCCGCAACTACCTGCGTCCCGGCATCCAGCGCCCGGCCGAGGAATTGCTGGTCGACCGGGCCCAGCTGATGACCCTGACGGCGCCCGAAATGACCGTTCTGGTCGGCGGGATGCGCGCGCTCGACGCCAATACCGGCGGCGTCAAGCATGGTGTGTTCACCAGCCGTCCGGGCACGCTGACGAATGACTTCTTCGTCAACCTGCTCGACATGTCGACGTCCTGGCAGCCAGGCGCGAATGGCGCCTTCGAAGGGCGTGACCGCAAGACGGGCCAGACCAAATGGACCGCGACGCGCGTTGACCTCGTGTTCGGCTCCAATTCGCAGCTGCGCGCGATTGCCGAAGTGTATGGCCAGAGTGATGGCCAGGCGAAGTTCGTGACGGACTTCGTGGCGGCTTGGGCGAAGGTGATGAACCTCGGCCGGTTCGACCTCGCGTAGGATTTGGCGCCGGGCCGGAAGGTCCGGCGGCCGTGCGGCGTCGCGTAGATTTCGGGAAGGGCGGGCCAGCTGGTCCGCCCTTTTCGTTTTCGCCAGCAGCCGTGTCCGGCGCGCAGGGATTGCGGCCGGTATCGGGGCTGGGTTTTCAGGAGAGGGCGAGGCCTAAGATGTATCGAGACGCGCGGCGAGACGCGGCGCAGTGAAACTTGCGGTGCGGATGTGGCCGAGACACCAGAGGTCTGGCGCTGGCTGGAGGGTCTCGGGCGCGCGAAGGCGCAGGCCGTGCGCACCGATGGCGGCGCTCATCCGGGCCGCGAAACGGACCGGATCTGCAAACACGGCGCGCATGGCCTCAAGCCGGAGCTTGAGCGCCGCAGCCGGATCGCTCA
>JBGSOU010000421.1:0-2301 GCA_041739025.1 Hyphomonas sp. | reverse complement strand
TCGCCGCCTTTCAGCACGGTGACGCCAAAGAAGCGGCGCATGTGGGCGTGCAGCAGGCAGGCCTCGAGCGTGTCGCCGCTGGCGCCCAGCACGCCCAGCAACAGATCGGCATTCGACGACTGCTGGGCCGACAGCGGAGGCTGGCGATAGGGCATGGCGACGAGGCGTGCGCCGCGTCGTTCCCAGATCCGCAACCGGTCCACCTGGTCGAGGCCGGCATGCGCGCTGTCCAGCGCATAGTCTTCCGCCGCCATCTTCACCGGATCATTCATCTCGATGAAGATCAGCGGGTCAGGCGCCGCGCCCGGCCAGCGGAACGCGGTTTTGACCTCGTCCCGGACCGCTTCGACGAGGCGGGAGAAATGCCCTTGCCGGCGTTCGGCAGCATCCACGAAAATATAGCTCAGCGACACCGTGAGGCTGGAGCCGTCGCCGGCAAAGGCAATGAAGTTCGCCGCGCCCAGCACGCGCCCCGCATCGCCTTCGGTCAACAGGATGACGATCTCGCGGTATGGTCCGTAGAGCGCACTGAGGCGGTCATATCCGGCGCCTTCGTTGAGCGCCAGGCAGGCCTTGAACCCGTCCAGGTCTTCCTTCTCGTCCTCGAGGATGAACGCGGCATCATAAGCCGCGAAAAACCGCAGGAGGCGCGGATCGTCTTTGCCGGTGAACACATGCGCAAAGACCCCGTTGCCGAGGTCCTCACTGCGGTCGCGGCCTGAAAGGGCAGTCACGGTCATCGGTGCGATCACCTCGCACGACGGGCCAAACTGTCAACGGATTTCTGATCTGCGCGATGGCAAGGCTTGTATTGCAGGAAGGCCTGTGATGTCTCGGACGGGCAGCAACGTGGTGGGCACTCATGCGGCGGATCCTTCTGGTCATTCTCCTGCTTGTGCTCGCAGGCGGCGGCGGAGTGGCGGCCTATTTCCACTTCCAGCCGAGGCCGACGACGCACCATCCGGCGTTTGGCACCGACTGTCCTGATCTGCTGACCCCGGCCACGGCCAATGCCGTCGATTGCGTCCGCGTCCTGTTCGGCACTAACCGCGAAATGGTCCTGACCGGCCTCGAGCCGGGCCTCGACGATGAGGTGGACACCAAGGACGTGCGGCCGGTCGATGTGAAACGGCTGCAGTTCGGCCGGGCCGATGTCTGGCTGCCGAAGCTGATCGAGGAGGGCGGCTCGCGCGATCGCGGCGAAACGCCCATCCTGAACGGCCCGGCGCCCGAAGACCCCGGCGAACTGGCCCGCTACGTCTTTCTCACCCGGATCACCAAGACCGGAAGCGAGGCGTTCCTCACCGGGATGGACGAAGCGCTGGAAAGCCGGGGATCGGACTCCGCCTTGCTCTTTGTGCACGGGTTCAACACGCCGTTCGAGGATGCGCTGATCCGCTCGGCGCAGCTGTCGGTCGACCTGTCGCGGCGCGGCATCTTCGATGTCGGCGTGCCGATCCTGTTCAGCTGGCCCTCGGCGGGCGAGGTCTCGCTCGACCAGTATCGCGGCGACCAGGACCGCTCGATGGCCGCCGCGCCCTATCTCGAACAATTCCTCGACGTGATCACCGACCATCCCGGGATCCGCCGCATCAACATCGTGGCCCACTCGATGGGCAACCGCATCCTGACCAAGGCGCTGGAATCCTACGCCGCTGATTATCTCGAACGTCACGGCCGCGAAGACCTCGAGTTCCGCATCATCCTCGTCGCTGCCGATGTCGACCGCGACATCTTCGAGGCCACGACCGGCGTGCTCGACAACCTCAAGGCCAACGTGACGATCTACACGTCCGACGCCGACCGTGCGCTGCATGTCTCCGAAATCGTCAACAGCAAGCTGCGCCTCGGCGATACCAATGGCGACAAGCCGTTCATCCGCGCCAATCCCTATTACCAGACCGTCGATGCCACCGGCATCGCCACCGAACTCTTCGGGCTCGGCCACAATTATTATTCGGACAATCCCTTCATTCTCGGCGACATCGTCTGCGCGCTGGCAGAGGCCAATCCAGAGCTGCGGGCGCTGGAGCGCCGCCGCTATGGCAGCGTGCCGGACGGGCTTGAATATTTCCGGGTGAACGTCGCCGTTGCGCCCCCGAACCGGGACTGCTCGCTCTACCGCGACGCGTTTCCCCTCACCAATCCCGGCGACGCTCCGGTCCAGCCCGCAGGCGAAAGCGCGCCGCGACCCTTCCCGCCGCGCGACGAAGCCCCGGCAGAAGCCATGCCGGATGACAGCGCGCTGGATGGCCTTGAGGCCCTGCCACCACCGCCCGCGATGTCACCGCCGCCGCCGCC
>JBGSOU010000411.1:0-3162 GCA_041739025.1 Hyphomonas sp. | reverse complement strand
CCTCTATGGCCGCGGCTCCACCGCGCACCAGGGCGGCGGCCGCGAATGGGGCGGCCAGACCGAACTCTGCGTGGACCCGACCGGGGGCTTTTCGCTGGAAAGCCCGCCGGACTGCGCCGCAATGGGGCTTGAGGCGCAGGGCTTCCGCCCGGTCGACATCACGCGCGCCGACTCCTGGACCAACAATTTCACCGAGATCGAGAACTGGTCGCTCACCGATGCCCGCAACGCGGGCCTGCAGCGCCTGCTCGACGAGGCCGGCATCGTTTCCGGCACGGTCGACGGCTATATCGGCAACCGCACCCGCTCGGCGATCAATGATTTCCTGAAGCTCAAGGGGCTTGCCGCCGATACGTCGGACGCCGACCTGATCGACTATCTCGAACAGGCGGCGGAAGAACGCAGCCGCAGCGTCGGCTTCACGCTCTGCAACCGCACCAAGAACCGCGTCTGGAGCGCCATCGCACGGCGCAGCACCGAAGGCTGGGAAAGCCGCGGCTGGTGGCGGATCGAGGCGGGCGGCTGCGCGCGCGTGATCGACCGGCCGCTGCGCGGCTCCGAACACTTCGTCTATGCCGAGATGGAAGAGCCGACCGGCCTGCGCACCCTGTCGCGCGCCTCAGAAGCTTTCTGCGTCGGCCGGGCCAAGTTCGCCATCTCCGGCCGCGACAAATGCGAGGAAAGCTCCTACCGCTCCGCCCTCTTTGCCCGCACGCCGGCACCGACCGAACGCAAGCTGGTCTACGAGTTCTTCGAGCGCGACTTCACCCAGGCCAGTGCGGATGACGAGTAAGCCGCCATCGGCGCCCGATCTCGCGCACATCTCGGACTGGGTGTTCGATCTCGACAACACGCTGTACCCCGCCGAGTGCGATCTGTTTGCCGAGATCGACACGCGGATGACCGATTTCGTCGCCCGCCTCACCGGCCTCGAGCGGGACGAAGCCGGCAAGCTGCAGAAGCACTATTATGCGACCTACGGCACCACGCTCTCCGGCCTGATGAGCGAGCACGGCCTCGATCCGGCGGAATTCCTGCACTATGTCCACGAGATCGACCTCTCGCCCCTGCCGGACCTGCCGCACCTGCGCCGCGCCATCGCGGCCCTGCCGGGGCGCAAGTTCATCTACACCAACGGCCCCCGCCGCCATGCCGAGCGCGTCACCGAGAAGATGGGCCTCGCCCACCTGTTCAATGACAGCTTCGGCATCGAGGAAAGCCGGTTCACGCCCAAGCCGCACCTCGCGGCCTATCAGGGCTTCTGCAAGCTGCACCAGGTCGAACCGCAAGGCGCGATCTTCTTCGAAGACCTTGCGCGCAACCTTCTGCCCGCAAAGTCGCTCGGCTTCACCACGGTGCTGGTCCATTCCGCGAAAGACTGGAGCCACGAACCGGTCGAGGCGCGTCCGGCGGGGGCAGGGGATGTGTTCGGGGGTGACGGCGCAGACCACATCGACTACATCACCGGCGACCTCGCCGGATTTCTGGATTCGGCACGGGTGCGCCCGGACCTGAAACCGAAAGACTGACGCCATGCCTGATGCCCTTGCCCGTGTAATCGACGCTGCCTGGGAGGCGCGTGACACGCTGTCCACCGAGACGCGCGGCGAAGTGCGCGACGCGGTCGACGCCGCCATCGGCCTGCTCGACAGCGGCGAATCCCGCGTCGCGACCAAGGAGGCGGACGGCAGCTGGAAAGTGCATCAATGGCTGAAGAAGGCCGTGCTGCTCTCGTTCCGCCTGACCGCCAACGGCGTCATCTCCGGCACGCCCGGTGGCGGCAACTGGTGGGACAAGGTACCCTCGAAATTCGAAGGCTGGGGCGCCACGGAATTCCGCGAAGCCGGTTTCCGCGCCGTGCCGCCGGCCGCCGTGCGCCGCGGCGCCTTCATCGCGAAGAACGCCGTACTGATGCCCTCCTACGTGAACATCGGCGCCTATGTCGGCGAAGGCACCATGATCGACACCTGGGCCTCGGTCGGCTCCTGCGCGCAGGTCGGCAAGAATTGCCACATCTCGGCCGGCACCGGCATCGGCGGCGTGCTTGAGCCGCTGCAGGCGAACCCGACCATCATCGAGGACAACTGCTTCATCGGCGCGCGCTCCGAAGTCGTCGAAGGCGTGGTTGTCGGCGAAGGCTCGGTCCTCGCGATGGGCGTCTTCATCACCCAGTCCACCAAGATCGTGAACCGCCAGACCGGCGAGATCATCTATGGCAAGGTCCCGCCCTATTCCGTCATCGTCCCCGGCACGCTGCCCGATCCCAAAGGCGGCCCCTCGCTCGCCTGCGCCGTCATCGTCAAGACGGTCGATGCGCAGACCCGCTCCAAGACCGCCGTCAACGAACTGCTGCGCGATTAGCTTGTAGGGCGGGTGAGCGAAGCGTAACCCGCCACTTCGCAACCAATGGAGGCTTTCATGGCCGACGATCCGACATCCGAACCCATCAAGGGTCCCGCATCCTACTTCCCGTCGATCGAGAAGACCTATGGCAAGAAGATGAGCCACTGGTTTGCCCTCGTCGCCGCTCGCAAGGGCGCCAAGCATGCCGAGATCGTCAGCTGGCTGAAGAACGAGCACAAGCTCGGCCACGGCCATGCCAACGCCATCGCCGCCCATTGCAAGGCGGCTGACAAAGCCTGATCCGCAGGAGCGTTTCGAATGGCCATCGTGCTTGTGGACGCGGTCAACGATCCGGGAACGCCAGGCAAATCCGGCGATGACCGGTACGGCTTCGACGCAGCCGCCGGCCGCGCCTGGGTGATTGACGGCGCCACCGATGTCACGGACCTGAAGCCGTTTCCGGCCGAAAGCGGCGCGGCCTGGCTGGCCGAAACCGTCTCCGCGCGCCTGATGTCCGGCCCCGAATCCGGGGAAGGTGCGAAACCTTATTTCGGCCGTGTGCTGACGGATGTCTGCGCTGAAGCCGCGCGGCAATCGAAGCTCCCGCTCGACACCTTGCCGGGCGAAGCAAGACCCGTCGCCTCCGCCATGTGGATGCGGCGTGACGGCGACACTTGCGAATTCGTCTGGGCCGGCGACTGTTTCGCGATCGCCGGCACCGGCGGCGCCTCAGCCCGTCTGATCGGGACGCAGGAAAAGGCCGGCGCCGAAACCCGCGACGCCGCCCGGATGCTGGCGATGACGGACGCCGAGCGTCTC
>JBGSOU010000396.1:0-5293 GCA_041739025.1 Hyphomonas sp. | reverse complement strand
GTGAACCGTGTTCGATCCCCGGGGGTCCTCTAACGACGTCAATCGACGCGACGGCTTGTCCATGGCGGCTCTCCTCTGCCGCCAAACAAAAGAATCCCCTTCAAGATCAAATGCAAATCGTCACATGCGATTCCCCTGCTCCCCCGGGGGAGGGGGCTTCGCCGGAAAGGGATCCGCCCTGCCAATCCCCGGCGCAGCGAGATCATGACGTCTCAATCTGTTTCATTGTTTCCGGCATCCCCGCTTGCGCGGGGACGTGCCGGGTTTGCGCCGCAGACGGATTACTTCTTCAGGCGGCCTTTGACCTGCGCGCGGTACTTGTCGCCATAGGGCGGACGCATCATCGCGAGGATCTCGTTATTGGTCTGCGTGTAGATCGCCTTCTTGTGGCTGAACTCCAGGAAGCCGTCGCGGCCGTGATAGGCGCCCATGCCCGACGGGCCGACACCGCCGAACGGCAGGTCTTCCTGCGCGACATGGAAGATCACGTCATTGACCGTGACACCGCCCGAGGTCGTGTTGTTCAGGACAAAGTCCTTCTCGGACGCATCGTTGCCGAAATAGTAGAGGCCCAGCGGACGCGGGTGCGCGTTGATGTAGGCGACGGCATCCTTCGCATCGCCATACGATTTCACCGGCAGGATGGGGCCGAAGATTTCGTCCTGCATCACTTTCATGTCGTCGGTCGGGTCGATGACAATGTGCGGCGCGATCTTGTGGTGCGGCTGCTGCGAGAAGTTCTCGCCTTTCGGATTGATCTCGATCACCTGCGCACCCTTGGCGCGGGCATCGTCGAGATAGCCGTTGATCCGGTCAAAGTGGCGCTGGTTGACGATCGAGGTATAGTCGTCGTTTTCCTTCAGGCCGGTGGGGAACATCGTCTCGACGGCGCGGGTGGCGGCGTTGACGAAATCCTGCGTCTTGTCCTTCGGCACGAAGGCATAGTCCGGCGCCAGGCAGATCTGGCCGGCGTTCAGCGTCTTGCCGGCCATGATCCGGCTGGCGGCTTTCTGCAGGTCGGCCGAGCGGCCGAGGATGACCGGCGACTTGCCGCCCAGTTCGAGCGTCAGGGGCACGAGGTTGTCTGCCGCAGCGCGCATCACGTGGCGGGCCACCGAGGTCGCGCCGGTGAAGAGGATATGGTCAAGCGGCAGCTGGGTGAACTCGGCGCCGGCCTCCGGTCCGCCGGTGACGACGACGCATTCTTCCGGCGTGTAATATTTCGCGATCAGCTGTTTCATCAGTTCCGAGGTCGCCTCGGTGAACTCGGACGGCTTGATCATGCAGCGGTTGCCGGCTGCAAAGATGCCGGCGAGCGGCGTGAAGGTGAGGTTGACCGGGAAGTTCCAGGGCGAGAGGACGCCGATCACGCCTTTCGGCTGATACTGCAGTTCGGCCTTCGACCCGAGCAGGCCGAGCGGGAACTCGACCTTGCGCTTTTCCGGGCGCATCCACTTGGCGAGATGGGCTTTGGCGTGTTTCAGCGCGCTGATGGAGCCGGCGATGTCGGTGAGGTTGGACTGGTCCTTCGAGCGGTGACCGAAGTCCTGGCACATCGCGTCATTGAATGCGTCGCCGTGCGTGGCGAGCAGGTCAATCGACTTGTCGAGCCATTCGGTGCGCTTGGCGAGGCTCGGGATGCCGTCGCGCAGGTGAGCCGCCTTCTGCCGCTCGAGCAAAGCGCGCATGCCAGTGTCTGTGGTGCCGTCGAGAGCCATTGCAAAATCTCCGGGGAAAAGCGGTCTGAAGGGGAGTGCTGTAAACAGTGTAGCGCGCGTTCAGCGTTTTCGCCAAGGGCCACCACAAAGACTTGCCCCGGCGTGAGGCGTTTCCGAGGCCGGGCAACCGGGTTATTTCAGCCGCAGACACAGATGCAGGGAGACCGCCGGATGGCCAAGTACGAGAAGATTTCCTACGAGCGCGACGGCGACATTGCGATCATCGCCTTTGATGACGACAAGACGCTGAATGCCTGCGGGGTCGATACGGCCATCGAGTTGCTGCATGCGTTTGAAGTGGCGGCCGGCGAAGCGCGCTGCACCATCCTCACCGGCAAGGGCCGCGGCTTCTGCTCGGGCGCCAATCTCGGCGGCATGGGCGCGGGTCCGCAGATTGCGCATCCGGACTCGGTGCCGGATGCCGGCAAGGCGCTGGACGCCTTCTACAACCCGCTGGTCACGTCGATCCGCAACCATCCGCACCCGGTGATCACGGCCGTCAACGGCGCGGCCGCCGGCGTCGGCTGCGCGATCGGCCTGATGGGCGACCTCGTGATCGCCGGCAAGAGCGCCTACTTCCTGCAGGCCTTCCGCCGAATCGGCCTCGTGCCGGATGGCGGCTCCAGTTACCTTCTGGCCAAGACCATCGGCCGGGTTCGCGCCATGGAAATGGCACTTCTGGGTGAAAAACTGCCCGCCGAAACGGCGCTGCAATGGGGCCTGGTCAACCGCGTCGTGGACGATGCGAAACTGATGGAGACGGCGAAGGAGTTCGCGCAGAAACTGGCCAGCGGCCCGACCGTGGCGCTGTCGCTGGCACGCCAGTGCATCTGGGACGCGTGCGACGACGATTTCGGCGCCGCGCTACATAATGAACGGGTCGCCCAGCGCGATGCGGGCCGCACGGAAGACTTCCGCGAAGGCGTTTCCGCCTTCCTCCAGAAGCGCCCGGCCGTGTTCAAGGGAAAGTAATCCCAGATTGAACTGTAGAATTTCGTTTCCCTTAAAGATTACGAAACGCATTTCGCTCTAAGTTTAACTCCGGATGGAAAACCGGATTGGGCGCAATGGACTACAGGCTTGTACACTTCAACTGTGCCCGCCCCATGGGCCAGTTCGACTTCAGCAATGAATTCGTTCAGGTTTTTGTCGCGTTGTTGCCGCGCATCTTCAAGGATGGCGACGCGTTCGAGGGCCTGATCCACCATGATCACGGCCTGCGCTGCCCGGATGGCAGCTGGCGCGGGTTCACCAATGCATTTCCTTACCCGCCGGAATGGCGCGCGCCGGATATCTCCACGCTCGCCATCTGGCGCTCGATGGAAGACCTGAAGGCTTTCAGCCACAATGGCCGCACCCACCCGCCCGGCATGCGACGGCTCGCCAACGAGATCGATCGCAGCGACGGGCCAGGTTTCGTCATGTGGTGGGCGCCGAAGGGCGAGCGCTTCACGCTCGAGGATGGCTGGCAGCGGCTGCAGCACCTGCGCCAGCATGGCTCCACGGACTATGCGTTCTCGCTGGACCAGCCGGTGAAACGGCCGGCGGTCGCTTAGGCCTTTTTCTTTCTGGGTTTGGCCGGAGGCTTCGCCGCCGCTTTTGCCTTGGCCACCGCGAGCGCGCGCCGTGCCCAGGCGCTCGCCTCGTCGGGATCATCCATCGCCGAGGATGGCAGGCTGACATAGCCCATGTCGATTTCCTCGCCGGTGCTGGGTTTGGTCCAGATGAAGGCGGCGCTGCCTTCGGCTTCGAGGTCTGCGCGGAGCTTTGCGTCGGTCTTCAGGTAGACCGTGTCATCCCCGAGCAGCGCAAACATCAGGCCGTCCCGAAACACACCGGCGCCGCCGAACATGCGCCGTATGCTGACGGGGCCCATCGGGCCGAAGAGTTCGGCCACGAATTCGTGGAAGGGGTCCGGCGGTTTGGCCATTCGCTATGCGGCCGGCAGGCCCAGCCGGTAGACACCCTTGAACGCGTCCGGGTTCTCGACCGGCTTGCCTTTCCGGTAGATCGCGATGGTGCCCGCCTTGTGCAGGCGGATGGCTTCGGCGCGGACATCCTTCAGTACACGCACGAAGTTCTCCGGGCTGACGGCCTTGGCGGCGTCTTCCGGCGCAATCGTCTTGCCGGCGCCTTTCGCCAAGGTCAGCTCAAGAATGGCGTCGCGGACGGGGTTCTTCGGCGCGTCACTCACCAGTCGATGGCCGCGTAGACGAGCTGCTGGAACTGCATGCGCATCGGATAGGTCGAGGAGGGCATCAGCTGCGTCGCCTGGATGGCGATCAGTTCTTCTTCGGGGTCGATCCAGAAGAAGGTGGAGGCGAGGCCGCCCCAGCTGAAGGTGCCGTCGCTGCCGGGCTGGCGGGTCTGCACGATGTCGGTGACGACCGAGCCGCCGAGGCCGAATCCGACGCCGTCGGCCATGACTTCGGTGAAGGCCGAACGGCCCATGCCGCGCATGGTCTGGTTATCCGGCAGATGGTTCTGGCGCATGAACTCCCAGGTTTTCGGGCTGATGATGCGGGCGCCGTCGAGCGTGCCGCCGCGCATCAGCATCAGGGCGAAGCGGTGATAGTCGCGCATCGTCGAGGCGAGACCGCCGCCGGCATTGAGCAGGTTCGGGCGTTTCGCATAGAGTTTCGAGGCGGCGCCGGCTGGATCGGCCAGCGTCGTCTCGCCGGTCTTGGCGTCTTTCTGGTAGCAGGCCATCAGGCGGTGGATCTTCTCGGGCGGCACCCAGAAGTCGGTGTCGTCCATGCCGAGCGGGCCGAAGATGCGTTCACGGAAGAATTCGTCGAGCGGTTGGCCGGAGATGATTTCCACGAGGGCGCCGAGCACATCGATGGAATGGCTGTAGCGCCATTCCGTACCCGGAGAGAAAGCGAGCGGAAGCTGGCCAATCTGGCGGGCCATGTCCTGCAGGGTGTCTTTCGGGTGGCCGACCTTGCTGTTGCGGTAGATCTCGTCGGTCTCGTCCTGGAACAGGAAGCCGTAGGTGAGGCCGGACGTGTGGGTGACGAGATCGAGCACCGTCATCTCGCGGTCTGGCTTGCGCAGTTTCGGCGCGGCGGCCGTGCCGCCATCCCAGACCATCGCGTTCTTGTATTCCGGAATGTAGCGGCTGACCGGGTGGTCGAGGCGGATCTTGCACTCCTCGAGCAGCATCATGATGGCTAGCGTCGTAATCGGCTTCGTCATCGAATAGATGCGGAAGATCGTCTCGGCACTGATGGGCTCCTTGCCGCCCATCTCGGTCGAGCCGGTATAGCTTTCATGGGCGATCTCGCCGCCGCGCGAGACCAGCAGGCCCATGCAGGGCACCTTGCCGGTGTCGATATAGTTGGTCTTGAAGTAGGCGGGCATCGCCGCGAGGCGGTCTGCGTTGAGGCCGACTTCGTGCGGGTCTGTGGGGTCGTGGTCGAACATCAGAGGTTTCCTGCTTTGGCGGCCCGGGCGAGTTCGCGGGCGATGATGATCTGCTGGATCTGGCTGGTGCCTTCATAGAGGCGGAAGATGCGGACGTCGCGGTAGAAGCGCTCGATGCCGTAATCGGTGACATAGCCGGCGCCGCCGAA
>JBGSOU010000394.1:0-2504 GCA_041739025.1 Hyphomonas sp. | reverse complement strand
GTGAACCGTGTTCGATCCCCGGGGGTCCTCTAACGACGTCAATCGACGCGACGGCTTGTCCATGGCGGCTCTCCTCTGCCGCCAAACAAAAGAATCCCCTTCAAGATCAAATGCAAATCGTCACATGCGATTCCCCTGCTCTCCGAAGGGAGGGGGGAGAAGGACCCTACCGGAAACAATCCGCTGCCTGACGCATCCAGCGCTGCACGGCGTCTTTCGCTTCGCCCGGCGACTTGCCGTTGCGCACGAGGACCAGGTCAAGGTCCGGTACGATCACCGTGTATTGCCCCTCGAATCCGTTGGCGGAAAAACTGCCCGGCCCGGCCATGCCGAGCCACCAATGCGCCCCGTAGCCGAGGGTTTCCGTTGCAGAAACCGGCGTCGGCGTGCGCGCATAGTCCGCCCAGCCTTCGGGCAGGATGCGCCGCCCGTCCCAGATGCCGCCCCGAAGATACAGCAGGCCGAAGCGCGCAAAGTCCCGCACGGTGCAATAGCAGAAGGACGAGCCGATGAAGGTGCCTGCGGCGTCCAGCTTCGGCGTGGCCGAGGCCATGCCGATCTGGTCGAACAGTTCGCGGATCATGAAGTCCCGGAAGGCCGGGCCCGACACGCCCAGCGCCCGGGCGGCGCAGCGGGCGACAATGCTGGTCGTGCCGCTCGCATAGCTCCACACCGTGCCGGGCGGATGCGCCAGCGGGAACTTCGCGGCAAACGCCGCCACGTCATCCTTGCCGGCGCCGAACAGCATCTCGATGACATCCGACACGCCGGCATCCACATAGTCCTCGGTGAATTTCAAACCGCTCGACATGCGCAGCAGCTGGTCCAGCGTGATGGCGCGGCGCGGATCGTCGGCCCCTTGCCACTCGGGCACATCGGCCGGCGCGTGGATGTCGATCTTGCCCTCGCGCACGAGAATGCCGATCAGCGCGTGCGTCATGCTTTTCGCCTGCGACCAGGAATGGTGCGTGCTGTCGCGGTCAAATTCGCGCCAATACCGCTCGGCGACAATCTGCCCGCCGCGCACCGCAAGGAAGCCGTGCGTTTCGCCCATTGCCGCGGGCGCCGGATCGCTGAACGCATCGTCCAGAAGCGGGTTCAGCTTTGCCGCCACGGCGCTGTCGAGGTCCGCTTCCGGCCATTCCTGCGTTGGCCAGGCAACGCCGCCCGGCTGGGCGGGGAGGGGTGTCAACGCGCTCACAGCTTGTACACCTTGCGCGCCGTGCCGCTGAACATCGCCGCCTGCGCGGTGTCCGGGTAGGCCTTCGCGATCTTCTTCAGTCCGTTCCACAGCGTGCGGTAGCTGAGCGACAGCCGGTCGACCGGGAAGTTGCTTTCGAACATGCAGCGCTCGGGTCCGAATACCTTGATCGCGTGATGATACCAGGGCGCCTGCACTTCGACGAACTCGTCCGATGTCGGAGGTTTGTCCCGGCCGTTCCAGCCAAAACCGTTGTCGGGCATCGCCAGTCCGCCGAGTTTGACGTGGACGTTCCTGTTCTCCGCCACCGCCGCGATGTCATCTTTCCATTTTGCAAAGATATCCGCGCGCTGGCCAGCATATTTGCCGACGCCCAGCGGCGTGCCGAAATGATCGAGGATCATCACCGTCTCCGGCACAGCAGCGGCCAGCGCGGCATAGTCCGGCAGCTGGTGATGATACATCCAGGTGTCATAGGTCAGCCCGCGCGCGCCGAGGCGTGCCACGCCGCGCCGGAAATCCGGATCGGAATAGAGGCCGGCCGGTCCGCGTCCGGGGATCGACAGAGGCACACTCTTGTCAGGCTCGAAGGCGCCGGCATGCCGGATCCCCCGGAACAGGCCTTTTGCGGCGGCGCCGTGCGCATCAAGGATGGTGTCGAGGTCCGCCCGGCGCAGGTCGGCATGCGCGACGATTCCGGCGATCTGCGCCTTCGACCGGTCCTGCGCTGCGCGCATCGCGGCGTTGGTCACAAACTCGGTTTCCCCGACCGGCTTCAGGGCATCGGGCCCCTCGGTGCGATAGGCCGCGCCGCATTCCATGAACACGGTCTGCACCACATTGTGCCCGTCCTGCGTATCGGACCACAATTCCTCCAGATCATAGGACAGGTGCGGCTTTGGCCACAGATGATGATGGGGATCGACGATCTCGCGGCCCGGATCGATCACCGCCTCGCGCACCTGGTTCAGCCATTCCGAATTGTTGAACATGCCTGCGGCTCCCTCCCGTCTCGGGTTGGCGCCAGTCTGACCGCGCCCCTCCGGCGATGTAAAGTCATGATCGTCGGCGCCGCATGCCATTGCAGAAACGGCCCCCGCGCCCTTAAAAGAGGGGCAGAGTCATTTCAGTCAGGCCCCCCATGAGCGATACGTCGAAATCCTATCCCGTTCCCGAAGCGTTTGCGGCGCAGGCGAACCTGACGCCGGAGAGATACCGGGAGATGTATGCCGCGTCGATTGCGGACCCGGAGGCGTTCTGGGGCGAGCAGGGCCGGCGTCTGGACTGGATCAAGCCCTACACG
>JBGSOU010000388.1:0-11380 GCA_041739025.1 Hyphomonas sp. | reverse complement strand
CGCGGCGGCTCTGGACGGGCGGCGCTGGCGTGCGCCGGCCCGCGAGGAGCAACTGCATAGCCTCGAAGAGCAAGTGGTGGACGCCTCGGCGCTGTATGGGCCGGAGCTGGGTCTGCGGATGGTGCGCAAACATGTGTCTGCCGCGATCGATCATCTCGCTCTGCCGCTGTCCGATACGGAGCGCCGCGCGCTCCGCGCCGATCTCTGCCGGATAGAACATCCGGCAGAACTCATCCGCGCCCTGAGGGTGGTGTATCTTGAAAGAGCTCATGAGGAGTTGGTCTGAAATGCCGACGCTTGACCAAACGCGGCCTGCAAACCTGTCAGAACTGGCGCCCGTGGCGCTGGTGCATATCGACGGGCGCCGGCGGATCTGCAACGTCAATGCTGCCGCCGAGACGCTTTTGCAACTGTCGCGCCGCGCGCTGATCGAGCGGCCGCTGAGCGAGGTCATCTATCATGACTCGCCCCTGTTCGAGCTGATCGACCGCGCCGCACGCGAGCCGGCCGAGATCACCGCGCCGTCTACGCCGGTTTCGGGGCCGACGATCCCGCTGCGGACGATCTGCGACGTGCGGGTACGCAGTGTCGACGGTGGAGACTTCATCCTGGTGCTGGGCGATGCGCCGGCACGGGACCCGTCGGAAGGAATTGCAGGGGCTGCCGGTTTCGGGCGAATCCTCGGCCACGAAGTGAAAAATCCATTGGCGGGCATCATCGGTGCGGCGCAGTTGCTGGAACGTCAGGGCCTGAAGGAACAGGCGGAGCTGCTGGACATCATCAAGGACGAGGCGCGCCGGATCGAGCGGCTGGTCAACCGGCTCTCGGCGTTCGAGCTGTTCTCCGCGCCGCGCCTCCAGCCGTGCAACGTGCACGCCCTGCTCGACAAGGTGATCGCCGCCGAGCGCGCCGCTGTCGGGCCGAAAATCGAGTTCCGCCGGGAGTTCGATCCGTCGCTTCCGGATGTTCAGGCAGACCCCGATCATCTGCAGCAGGCCTTCCAGAACATCGTGCGCAACGCGGCTGAAGCGGCGTCAGAGGGCAATGGGCGCGGGGAGGTGGTGATCCGCACCGCCTATGCCGCCGGCCTGGCGATGCGTCAGGCGCGGCTGGGTTCGGGCCTGCGCCGCGCCATGCTGATTTCGTTCGAGGACAATGGCCAGGGCATTCCGCGCGAACGCCAGGCCACGATGTTCGATGTGTTCCAGAGTTCCAAATCCGGCGGTCGCGGATTGGGACTCTCTGTCGTCAGCGAAGTGGTGGCCGCGCATGGCGGCCAGATTCGCGTCGACAGCCAGCCGGGATCGACCCGGTTCACCGTACTCTTGCCACTTGTGGAGGCCAGCTGACATGGCTGATAAAACTGTACTGCTCGCGGAAGACGATGCGAGCATCCGTCTCGTCGTAAACCAGACCCTCGTGTCGGCCGGATATGAGGTGCGTGCGACCAGTTCGCCGGATGCGCTTCAGCGCTGGGTGCGCAATGGCGAGGGCGATGTGGTCGTCACGGACGTCTATCTCGGCGACACGTCGATCTTTGATCTCTTGCCCTCGATGAAGCTTGCGCGCCCGGACCTGCCCTTCATCGTGATGAGCGGCCAGAACACGATCCTGACGGCCGCCTCGGCTGCCGAGCATGGGGCGTTCGATTATCTGCCCAAGCCGTTCGACATTGATGTCCTGTCGAGCCTCGTGCGGCGCGCGCTCAAGGCCTCGCCGAGCATCGAGCGGCTGATACACCCGGATGCGCAGAAGGCGGTCCAGGATGCTGGCCTGCCGCTGATCGGCCGGTCGGATGCCATGCAGGAAGTCTACCGCCTGATCGCCAAGGTGATGAACACGGATCTCACCGTGCTGATCGAAGGCGAGAGCGGCACGGGCAAGGAACTCGCAGCCCGGGCGATCCATCAGCTGGGGCATTCCAAGAATGGAAAGTTCGTTGGCCTCGACCTCGCCGCCATGCCGGCCGCAGAGATCAACCGCGAACTGTTCGGGGTCGAGGGCGCCGAAGGCGCGGCGCACATGAAGGGCGGCACGCTGTACCTTGACGAGATCGGCGACCTGCCGGCGGAGGCGCAGGCGCAACTGGTCAAGTTGCTCCGGGAGCCCAGCGGCGCCCGCCTGATCGCCTCCACCCGCCGCAATCTCGGCAAGCTGGTCGAAGAGGGCAGGTTCCGGGAGGACCTCTACTACCGCCTCAACGTGATGCGCCTGTCGATTCCGCCGCTGCGTCATCGCAAGGAAGACATTCCCGAGCTGGCGCGCGCCTTTCTGATCCGGGCCCAGCGTCAGGGGCTGGCCGCCCGGACGTTCGAGAAATCGGCGCTGGACCTGATGGCGGCCTATGACTGGCCGGGCAACGTGCGCGAGCTCGAGAACCTGGTGATCCGGCTCGCCGTGCTCAGTTCGGACACGATCATCACGCTGATGGATGTCGAGCGCGAAATGCGCATGGGCGCGTCGGAACAGGCCGGCAGCCATGCGGGCTTTGAAGCCGAGGTGGAGGCCTTGCTGCATCGCTATGTGATGGGGGACCTTGTCTCGAGCGGTGAAAACGCCGACTCTTCGGTCCACGGCTCGGTGATCGACCGGGTCGAGCGGCCCCTGATCCGTCTTGCCCTGTCGGTGACGTCCGGCAACAAGGTCAAGGCGGCGCAGCTTCTGGGCATGAACCGCAACACCCTGCGCGCCAAGATTAACGCGCTTGGAATTGCAGAAGACTGATTGACGATCGGCTGATCCGTGTCTTTAGTGCATCACTGTTGCATATAGGGCACGAAAACTGTGTCCGGATTGCAACGGGGCCGGGGCCCCAACTGAGCCGGATCAAGTGTCGACAAGTACGAATTCCCAGGCGCCGAAGGCAAGCTGGGCCCTGTTCGAGGGGCTCTTCATCATCGCGGCCCTGGTCGCGGTATTCGCCACCTTTATCGCGATTTCGGGGGCAGCGCCGAACGATCCGACGGCGGGCGCAACGCCCTGGCTGCTCGGACTGAACTTTGTCCTGCTGGTGGTGCTCGCGATCATCGTGGTGCGCGAATATCTCAAGATCCGGGGCAGCGACGGTACGGCGGGCGGCGGCCGGCTGGCGCGCCGGTTCGTGCTGCTGTTCGGCTTTTCGGCGCTGATCCCTGCGATGGTCGTGGCGGTGTTCATGGGCGCCTTCATCACCCGCGGACTGGACCGCTGGATTGGTGAACGCGTCGATGAATTGATGCAGCAGAATACCGAGATCTTCCGGTCCTATGTCGACAATTTCCGGTCGACGTTCGAGTCCGATACCCGCCTTGCAGCGATGGATGTCGAGACGTTCTCGAAACAGGTCGCCCAGTCGCTGGCCGGTGATGCCGCACCGGAAACGCCCCAGCCGCAGGTGGTCGACTACGCCTCGGCGGAATTCTTCGAAGGGCTCAAATCCGAACTCGCGATCCGTGAACTTCTGACCATCGCCATTCTCGGGCCGGACGGTGTGGACCTGATCGCCGAGGCCAGCGTTCAGGACCCGATCCTCCTGTCGCCTCCGGCGGAAGCCTTTGCGGAAGCGGACCGGGGTGAGGTCGCGACGACCCTGTATGAAGGGCGCGGCATCGCGACGTCCCTGATCCGGATTTCGGCGCCGGTGGATGGATACATCTACGCCGCCAAGGTGTTTGACCGGAATGCCGCGCGCTCGCTGCGCGAAGCGGAAACGGCCCTCGAGGAATACTACGCCGCCAAGCGCAACAGCGGACGGCTTCAGGCGATTTTTGCCATCGGATACACGCAGATTGTCGGACTGGTCCTGCTGCTGGCCGGGCGTCTCGGGCTGGAAGCGGCCGGGCGCATCACCGGGCCAATCGGACGTCTCGCCTCGGCCGCGCATGCCGTGCGTGACGGCGATCTGGGCGTGCGGGTTCCGGTCACGGGACCGGTGGATGAAGTCCACGAACTGAGCAGTTCGTTCAACGCGATGACCCAGCAATTGTCGGGCCAGCAGAGCGCCCTGATCCGTGCCCGGAATGAAGAGGAAGATCGCAGGCGCTTTGTGGAGACCTTGCTTGGGGAGATCGGGGCAGGGGTCATCCGGGTGGACCAGGAGGCGTGCATCACGCTGGCCAATCGCTCGGCCTGCGAGATCCTCGGGCTGGACGAAGTGCCTGAGGGCGCAAGGCTGTCGGACGTGGCACCGACCTTTGCGCGGATTGTGCGCGACACGTTTGAGCGCAATGCCGCGGTCGATGCCAGCCTCGAGCTGACGCGCAACGGCGAGCTGCGCAATGTGCGCCTCAAATCCGCGCCGGAACCGTCCGGCGGCTGCGTGCTGACCTTCGACGACACGACCCGTCTGATCAATGCCCAGCGCCAACTGGCCTGGCGGGATGTGGCGCGCCGGATTGCGCACGAGATACGCAACCCGCTGACACCGATCATGCTGGCGACGGAGCGCCTGCGCCGGCGGTATGCCTCGAAGATTGATGATGCGGACGGCGTGTTCGACCGCTCGGTCGATACGATCCTTCGCAAGGTCGACGAGATCGCGCGGATGGTTGAGGAGTTCTCGAGCTTCGCGCGCATGCCGAAGCCGAGCATTGCGCCGTTTGACATGAAGGGCGTGCTGCAGGGCGCCAGTTTTGCGCAGAGCGTGGTGTCGCCCGAAATCGAGATCGAGATCGAAACCGATCTGGAAACGGCGCCGTTCCTCGGCGACGAACGCCTGCTGGCGCAGGCCTTCGGCAACCTGCTGAAGAATGCGGCCGAGGCGATTGACGGCCAGCCCATCGAAAACGACGTGTCCGGACATATCCGGATCATGCTCGCCCATGACCCGGGCGGCCTGGAGATTGTCATCGAAGACAATGGTCCGGGCTTTCCCGCCGATGTGCGCAACAAGCTGCTGGAGCCGTACGTGACCACGCGCGAGAAGGGCACGGGGCTCGGCCTCGCCATCGTGAACCGCATCATTGCGGATCATGGCGGATCGATTTCACTGCAAAACCGGCCGGACGGATTGCAGGGCGCCCGCGTGCGGGTCGTGCTTCCGGAGAATGGGGCGCTCACGATGCAGTCGGACGATACGTCGGACGGCATGCTGGCGCCTGACGACGGGCATCCGCCCAGTTCAATGAGTTTGTAGAGGAGACGGGTCACATGGCACTGGACATCCTTGTGGTAGACGACGAACCGGATATCCGGGAGTTGATGGCAGGCGTTCTCGGCGATGAGGGCTATTCGGTCCGTACGGCCGATACGGCTGAGCGCGCGATTGAAGAAGTCCGTTCACGGACGCCCCGGCTGGTGATCCTGGACGTGTGGCTTCAAGGCAGCGGCATGGACGGCCTGTCGCTGCTCAAATACCTGAAATCGATTGATCCGATCCTGCCCGTCATCGTGATCAGTGGTCACGGCAATATCGAAACCGCCATCGCCGCCATCCGGCGCGGGGCGTTCGACTTCATCGAGAAACCCATCAAGGCAGACCGCCTGATGCTGGTGGTGGAGCGCGCGATTGAGTCGGCGGCGCTGCGCTACGAGAACGCTGCGTTGCGAAACCGTGCCGGCGACGAGGAGCGCTGGATCGGCAACAGCCAGGCGGCGGCCACCTTGCGGGCCTCCATAGACAAGGTTGCGCCGACCAATTCGCGCGTGCTTATTGCCGGGCCCGCCGGTGTCGGCAAGGAGCTTGCGGCGCGTCTGATCCACAAGAGTTCCATCCGCGCGGCGGGGCCATTCGTGGTCGTGAACGCGGCGACGATCGCGCCGGACCAGATGGAAATCGCGCTGTTTGGCGAAGAGGATTCGCAAGGCCGCACGATCCGCGTCGGCCTGTTCGAGCGCGCCCATACCGGCACCTTGCTGCTGGACGAGGTGGCAGACATGCCCATCGGCACCCAGAACAAGATCCTCCGGGTCCTGACGGAACAGCGCTTTCAGCGCGTCGGAGGCCGCTCGGATGTCAGCGTTGACGTGCGCGTCATGGCAGCCACGACCAAGGACCTTCGCGCCGAGATCGAGAAGGGGAACTTCCGCGAGGACCTCTTTTACCGGCTCAGCGTTGTGCCCCTGCGGGTGCCGTCTCTGTCGGAGCGCCGTGACGACATCACAGAGCTTGCGAACTATTTCTGTGACCGGATCGCCGAGACCTCCGGCCTGATGTGCCGCAACTTCACGTCAGAGGCTCTGGCCGTCCTGCAGTCGATGGAATGGCCTGGAAACATCCGGCAGCTGAGAAACCTGGTCGAACGCATCCTGATCCTGTCGCCGTCCGATTCGGCCCGGCCGATCAGTGTGGACGAATTGCCGCGCGATCCTGGCCGGTCCGCGTCCCCGGCGGCCCAGTCGGGCTCGGCCGACCTCGTGGGCCTCTCCCTGCGCGATGCGCGCGAGCAATTCGAACGGGAATACCTGACGCTCCAGATCACGCGGTTTAACGGAAACATTTCCCGAACGGCTGAATTCATCGGGATGGAGCGCTCCGCCCTCCACCGAAAATTAAAGGCTTTGGGGATAACAACCGGCGTGCGGCATGATTCCTGAGCCCCCGGCTGAAAGGCTGAACTGATGCACGTTCTAATCTGCGGCGCCGGCCGGGTAGGCCAGGGCATTGCCCGTAGGCTTGCCCGCGAAAAGCATGAAATCACGATCATCGACGAGAACCCCGATCTTGTTGATCAGGTTTCGATTGATCTCGACGTGCGCGGCATTGTCGGCCACGCGGCGCATCCGGATGTGTTGAAGCGGGCGCGTGCAGCCGATTGCGAGATGATCATCGCGGTCACCCACTTCGACGAAATCAACATGGTGATCTGCCAGATTGCGCACACCGTCTTTTCGGTGCCGTTCAAGATCGCGCGGGTCCGTGACCGGTCGTACCTGGATCCGGCGTGGAAGAACATCTTCTCGCGCGAAGGCCTTCCCATCGACATGGTGATCTCGCCGGAAGCCGAAGTCGGCGATGCCATCCTGCAGCGCTTCCGCACGCCCGGCACGATCATGAGCGCCAACTTTGCCGGCGGAAAGCTCAAGCTGCTCGGGTTCGAGCTCGGCGCCGACAATCCGCTGATTGACCTCCCCGTCGACCAGATGCGCGGCGTCTTTCCGGACCTGTCCGCGCGGATCATCGGCATCGGTCGGGGAGCCGGCATCCGGGCGCCGCGCGGCCGCGACGTGCTGAAACCCGGCGACCGGGCCTATGTTGCGGTGCTCGACACGCATGCCGAACGTCTCACCTCGATCTTCAACCGCGACCAGAGCCGGCTGGACCATGTGGTGATTGTCGGCGGTGGAAACGTCGGTCTGCATGTGGCCAAGATCCTGGAGCGTGAAAGCCACATCCGTGTACGGTTGATCGAGCGCAGTGCCGAACGCGCCAACAAGGCCGTTTCGGAAGTGAAGCGGTCCATCGTGATCCAGGGCGACGGTCTGAACCCGGAAATCCTCGCCGAGGGCGGGGTGGACCGGGCCGATTTCGTGATCGCCATCACGGATGACGACAAGACCAATCTCCTGATCAGCAACCTCGCAAAACGCGCCGGCGCGAAACGGGCGCTCGCCCTGATCAACGCGCCCGAACTGGCGTCCCTTGCGACCGACATGCGGGTTGATACCGTGCTCGATCCAAGGGCGCTCACCGTGTCGCAGGTTTTGCTGCGCATGCGCCGGGGCCGCATACTGGGCCTGCAATCGCTGGAAGACGGCATGGCCGAAGTGGCCGAAGGCGTGACGCTGGAATCGTCTTCCCTGATCGGCAAGGGCATCGGCTATGATGACCTGCCTGAAGGCGTGACGGCCGCAGCCATCCTGCGCGGCGATCAGATCATCATGGCGGATTCGGATGTCGTTGTGCGGACCGAAGACCACCTGGTGATCTTCTATGAGGCCGAGATGGTCCGCAGCGTCGAGAAGTTCTTCCGGGTCAACCCGGACTATTTCTGATCCATGAATTACGCCTCCGTCGCCCGTGTCCTGAGCCTGCTCATGCTGATCGTGGCATGCGCGGCCATTCTGGGCGCCGCGATTGCCGCGATGGCAGGCGAAACCGCGCAAGTGACGGCCTTCGGTGCCACTGCGCTCGGAATTTCCGTGGCGGCGGCGAGTGTCGTGCTGCTGACGCCGCGTCCCAAACGCAAGGCGCGGGCCTCCGACGGGCTCGCGGTGGTCATCCTGTGGTGGCTGATGGTGCCGTTCGCGACTGCCATGCCATTCGTGTTCGGCGTCGCAAACAGCTCGGTGGTGACCGCGATTCATGAAGCCGCAAGTTGCCTGACGACAACAGGCGACACGATGATCCGCGTCACCGGCGCGGAATGGCCCGTCAGCCTGATCTACTGGCGCGGCGCGCTGCACATTCTCGGCGCCTTTGCCGCCCTCGTGATGGCCGCCGGCGTGTTTGCAGCGATCAATCTCGGCGGTCCGGGCGTGCACCGCACCGTCCTGTTCACCTTGCCGGACTCCAGCTTCTTCGACGCCATGCCCCGCATCGTCGGGCCGGTTGCCTTGATGCTTGGCGTGTCGATTGCGTCGATCTTCGTGATCCTGCTGACCCTGGGTGTCGAGCCGGGCCGGGCACTCGGCGACGCGATCAGCGTCATCACCACCGGGCTGGTACATCCGGATGCCCTGACCCGGGCGGCCGGGTCCATCGGGGTTTCGGTCACACTGGGGGCCGGCCTGTGCCTCGGCGCGCTCGGGCTCGCGTTCTGGCTGCCCTTCCGGCAGCGAAGCTGGACCGCGATCATCCAGGATCCCGAGATCATGATCTTTGGATTCTTCGTGTTGGTTTTCTCCGGCGCGGCGGTGCTGGCCGGTCTCGCCGCAGGCGATTCCCTCGGCTGGTCCGTTTCAACCCTGTCGACATCCGGGATCCCGCTCACCAGTCCGGAAGTTGCCAGCCGGATACCGTTGACCGTGTATGTCATGCCCTGCCTGATCGGGGGCTCGGCGCTCGCCGCCGCCGGCGGGATCAAGCTGGCGCGCGTGGTGGTTCTGGCCCAGCGCGCGGGACAGGAATTCCAGCAACTCGGTTACCGGCGGTCCATCGTCAGTTTCAAGTTCAGGGATCGGGAACTGGACGAGCGCAGCGTGATCGGCGTCTGGGTTTACTTCGTCGCCTATGTGCTGGCCGTGTTCGTTTTCATCATCGGATTCAGTTTCACCGGGCACGGATTTGATGATTCCATCCGGCTCTCGATCGGTGGTCTGACATCGTCCGGCGGCCTGATTTCGGGCACCGCAGAAAAAATGGGAACCGGCAGTGAAATCCTGCTGATCATTGCCATGCTTTTGGGCAGATTGGAGATATTGGCCTTGCTACCTGCTCTTTCGCTGAGCTTTTGGCGGGGCTGACCCTTGCGCACCTGCAGCAAAGGACTTAGCTCGAAGGCATAACAAAAACAGTAGCAGGAATACAAAAGCGCATGTCTGCCGATAAGAAACAAAACCTGCAGGACACCTTCCTCAACGCCGTTCGCAAGTCCCGCACGCCGCTCACTGTCTTCCTCGTCAACGGGGTGAAGCTACAGGGTGTGGTCACGTGGTTTGACAACTTCTGCGTGCTTCTGCGCGGCGATGGCCGTCCGCCGCAGCTGGTCTACAAGCACGCGATCTCGACCATTGCGCCGAGCGCACCAGTCCAGCTCTTCGACGAAGAGATGGAAGGGGATTGATCGGGATTGACCGGCAAATTTGTTGACCGTCTGCCGGCGCCGGAAATTGCCGGCGTTGTTATCCCGTGGTTCACGCCAGCAGACCGGCCCACGCCGGACCGTCTGAGGGAAACCTCCGGGCTGGTCGAAGCGCTCGGCTGCCAGCTGGGCTTTGTCCGCCCCGAACAGATCCGCAAGAAGAACCCGTCCTTCCTGCTCTCCGGCGGTATCCTCGACCGGATGGCCGGGGACCTGGAAGAAGGCGCGTGCACCCTCGCGGTCGTCGATGGCGCCCTGTCGCCTGTCCAGCAGCGCAACCTCGAAAAGCGCCTCGGGATGAAGGTCATCGACCGGACCGGTCTGATCCTTGAAATCTTCGGCCTGCGGGCCCGCACCAAGGAAGGCCGCCTGCAGGTCGAACTGGCGCGGATCCTGTACGAGCGCTCGCGCCTCGTCCGCACCTGGACGCACCTTGAGCGCCAGCGCGGCGGCTCCGGCTTCCTCTCGGGCCCGGGCGAAAGCCAGCTGGAGGCGGACCGCCGGATGCTGGACGACAAGATCCTCCGTCTGCGGCGCGATCTCGATGAAGTGAAGCGCACGCGCTCGGTCCAGCGCACCGGCCGGCGCCGGTCGGGTACGCCCGTCATCGCGCTGGTCGGCTACACGAACTCCGGCAAGTCAACGTTGTTCAACCGGCTTACCGGTTCGGACGTCTTCGCCAAGGACATGCCGTTTGCGACGCTCGATCCGACCATCCGGAAGATCGAGCTGCCCTCGCTCGGTGACGCGGCGCTGATCGACACGGTCGGTTTTATTTCCGATCTGCCGACCCACCTGATCGACAGCTTCCAGGCCACGCTGGAAGAGTCGCTGCAGGCCGACCTGCTCGTGCACGTGCGTGACCGGTCCAGCGTGGCGGACCGCGAACAGGCGCGCGACGTGATGTCGGTGCTCGAACGGCTCGAGAAAGAGTCCGGGCTAGCGCTTCCGCCGCTGATCGAGGCCTGGAACAAGACGGACGCGATGCCGGCCAGCGAGGCGGCCGCCCTGAAAAACCTCGCACTCGCTGAAACCGATCCGCCGGCCGTCGCAGTCTCCGCACTGACCGGCGACGGGATGGGCGAACTCCTGAAGCTGATCGAGCGCTCCTTGCTCAGTGGACGGCTGGAAATCGAGCTGGACCTCTCGCCGGCACAGGGACGCGTCCGCGCCTGGTTGCACCAGAAGGGCGATGTCGTTGAAGAACGGGCGAATGAGGATGGATCCTCGCACTTGGCCGTGCGCCTGTCGGCAGAGCGCCTCGGGCAATTCAGGTCGGAGTTTCCGGGCCTTCTGAGCGGCGAAGATCACAATGTGTCCGAGGACTAAAGTTCCCGTTCGGCGCGTTTGACGCGCTGCCAATAGGCTTCCTGCTCGTCCAGCGTCAGCGCAGCGAAGGCCACCGCCTCGCTGGCTGCGATCTGTTCCATCGCCTTGAACCGGCGCTCGAACTTGGCATTCGCCTTTCGCAGAGCCTGCTCCGGATCAACCGACAGCCGGCGCGCCAGATTCGCCACGACGAACAGGAGGTCTCCGATCTCGTCTTCCACCGCGTCTGCGTCGCCGCTGGCGATGGCGTCTTTGACTTCGGCAATCTCCTCGTCGAGCTTGTCGAAGATCGGGGGTGTTTCGGTCCAGTCAAATCCGGTGCGGGCGGCGCGCTTCTGCAGCTTTTCGGCGCGCAGCAGGGCAGGCAGCGCGCGCGCCACCCCGTCAAGCGC
>JBGSOU010000385.1:0-3753 GCA_041739025.1 Hyphomonas sp. | reverse complement strand
CCCAGCGCGCCCACGGGCACGCACAGGATCACGCAATCGGCGCCGTCCACCGCCGCCTCAAGCGTCGCGGCGATTGTCCCGAGGCCGAGCGTGCCGGCCCGCATCCGGACATCGGGGTTGGCGTCAAAGAGGACGATCTCACCCGCCACGCCATATTCCCGCGCGCCCCGGGCGATGGACGAACCGATCAGGCCCACCCCGATGATGGCAATGCGTGAAAAGACAGGTTCGGTCATTTGGACGGCGCTCCAGAGATCGCAAGGCGGATGCTCTGGTGGGCAAAGGCCCTTCGCGCGTCAAGGGGCGCGGGGCTTTGCCGCGCTGGCGCCCCGCCGGCGCCGACCCTATCTAGCGGCCATGAACCAGACCACGCCCATCCTCAACGGACTGCGCCTGCGCTGCGGCGCCTGCGGCCAGGGCCGCCTGTTTTCGGCCTACCTGAAGCTTAACGAGAGTTGCCCGCATTGCGGCCGGGACATGCGCGCCGCCGACACCGCCGACGGCCCGGCCTTCTTTGTTGGCTTCGGTGTCCTGATCCTGACGGCGCCGTTCCTGTTCCTGATTCCCATGAGTCCCCTGCCGGGGCTGCTCAAGGCCGGGGCGATTCTCCTGCTCGCGCTGGTGATCACCGGACTGTCGATCTGGCTGCTGCCGGTCGCCAAGGCCATTCTTCTCAACCTTCAGCTGCACCACAAGTCCGGTGAAGCCGAATTCGAGCGGAAAGACGGCTGAACGGGCCCCGTCCCGGCCTGCTGTAAATCCGCTCGCCACCTGCACACCGATACGGTAAACACGCCTCTGATGTCGGTCACTCCAGAGGGTGGACGTGGAATCTCGGGATACAAAGATAGCTCTCACCGCCGCGGCTGTTTCCAAGATGGAGCGCCAGCGTGCGCAGCGCGACAGTGGCAGCGACAGGCAAAAACAGGGGTCACCAATGCGCTTAATTTTCGGAATCTTTCCGCTGCTGGTCATTCCAGTGGTACTCTACAACCTGCTCGCCCTGACGTCGGGCGGGCCCGTGCAAACAACCGATGCGGCCGGCCAGCTGATCACCTCTTCGGTCGCGCCCCTGGCCATGATGCTCGCGGAAACCGCCTTCAGCCTGCCGATGATCTCGGGGGTCGAATGGGTCCTCACCAAGGGCGACGCGATCGTGCTTCTCGCCGTCACCTTTCTGTTCCTTGAAATCCTCAAGTCAACCAGCACCGGCACCGCCACGATCATCAATCATGGCATCTCGTTGCTGCTTTTCATCATCTGTCTCGTGCAGTTCCTGCTGATGCCGAACTTTGCCACCTCGACCTTCTTCATCCTGATGGCGATGACGCTGCTCGACGTGCTGGCCGGCGTGATCGTGACCATCGTCTCGGCGCGGCGCGACTTCGGGGTCGGCGGCGACGTCTGATCTTCGGGCAAGACCCGGAATCGAAAGAGGCGTCCCGCGGGACGCCTCTTTTTTGTTGCGGACGGGCGCGCGCCGTTCAGTCCTTGCGCGACAGCTCGCTCAGCTGTTTCTGGATCGCTTCCATCTGTTCCTTCATCGCCGCCATCGCCTCGGCCTGGTACTCGAGAAAGGGATTGGCCGCCGCCGGCGACTGGCGCTCGGTCCGGTTCGCCTGGAAGACGGTCGGCATGAACATTTTCATCGCCTGCTCGAACATCACCATGTTGCGCTTCGCCTGCGCCTCGAACAGGTTCATCGGATTGGCCGCCTTGCGCCATTCCTTCTGCGTGTCCGAGAAGGAATTCATCGACATCTCGAGGAAGGCCGGCAGGAAGGTCTGCGCACCGCCGCCATAGAAGCCGATGAGCTGGCGCAGGAAGTTCAGCGGCAAGGCTCCCTGACCTTTGGTTTCCTGTTCGAAAATGATCTGGGTCAGAACCTGGCGCGTCAGGTCGTCGCCCGTCTTGGCGTCCCGGACCTCAAAGTCCCGGCCTTCCCGCACGAGGTCCGACAGATGGTCCAGGGTGACATAGGAAGAGGTCGACGTGTCATACAGACGCCGGTTTGCGTACTTCTTGATGATGATCGGGCCGTCCGATCCAGTTGCTTTTGCCATATCCTCGCCTCGCCGTTGACCGGTCTTCGCCAGCCAAGCAATTATTGTGCTAGTGCGAAATAGTCGCACAAAAGATCGGCTTGACCAATGCGGTATCGAAGTTGCACGCAGGGGCAAGCTTAACAAATTGCAGGGAGGAATTGAGAAATGGCGCGCACAGCACTCGTGACGGGCGGAACACGCGGAATTGGCAAGGCAATCAGCGAGGCCTTGAAGGCCAAGGGCTACAATGTTGCAGCCAACTATGGTGGCAATGACGCGGCGGCCGCCGAGTTTTCCAAAGCCACCGGCATCAAGGTTTTCAAGTTCGACGTGGCCGACTACGAGGCCGTCGGCGCGGGCCTGAAGGCCATCGAAGCCGAAGTCGGCCCGGTCGATATCCTGGTTAACAATGCCGGCATCACCCGCGACGCTCCGTTCCACAAGATGAGCCTCGCCCAGTGGCAGGAAGTGATCAACGTCGACCTGACGTCCGCCTTCAACGTCACCCGCCAAGTCTGGGACGGCATGCGCGACCGCAATTTCGGCCGCGTCATCAACATCTCCTCGATCAACGGCCAGAAGGGCCAGTTCACGCAGGCGAACTATTCCGCCGCCAAGGCCGGCCTGATCGGCTTCACCAAGGCGCTTGCCTATGAAGGCGCCAAGAAAGGCATCACCGCGAACGTTGTGGCCCCGGGCTATATCGACACGGAAATGCTGCAGGCCGTGAAGCCGGAAGTTCTGGACGGCATCATCGCCACCATCCCCGTCGGCCGCCTCGGCAAGGCCGAAGAGATCGCCTCGATGTGCGCCTACCTCGCTTCGGAGGAGGCCGCCTTCATCAACGGCGCGACGATGACCGTGAACGGCGCCCAGTACATCGCCGGCTGATCTGTGGCTTCACCCGGGGCGTTTGCGCCGGATGAAGACGACAATCGCGATCCCGGCGGCAATCACCCACAGCCCGGTGGCGAGCAGGAACCAGCCTGCAAACAGGCTGAGGCCGATACGCTGCGTTACCGACAGGCGCTGCCAGATCGCGCGCAGCCCGTCGTCAAACGTGCGTGGCCGCTCGCCGGGCTCTGGGTCGTCGCGGCGGCGATCGCGGTGGTCTGGTTCACCCGGCGCCAGCGCGCCGGGTGAGATCAGAGGTCAGCCGGCGATGTACTGGGCGCCGTTCACGGTCATCGTCGCGCCGTTGATGAAGGCCGCTTCGTCGGACGCGAGATAGGCGCACATCGAGGCGATCTCTTCGGCCTTGCCGAGGCGGCCGACCGGGATGGTGGCGATGATGCCTTCGAGCACTTCCGGCTTCACGGCGGCCAGCATCTCGGTGTCGATATAGCCAGGGGCGACGACGTTCGAGGTGATGCCTTTCTTGGCACCTTCATAGGCGAGGGCCTTGGTGAAGCCGATCAGGCCGGCCTTGGCGGCGGAATAGTTCGCCTGCGTGAACTGACCCTTCTGGCCGTTGATCGAGGAGATGTTGATGACGCGGCCGAAATTGCGGTCGCGCATGCCGTCCCAGACCTGGCGGGTGACGTTGAAGGCGGAGGTGAGGTCCACGTTGATGACTTCCTGCCAATGGGCGAGGGTCATCTTGTGGAAGGGTGCGTCGCGCGTGATGCCCGCATTGTTAACCAGGATATCGACCGGGCCGACTTCGGATTCGATGGCCTTCAGGCCTTCGCCGACTGCACCATAATCG
>JBGSOU010000358.1:0-1959 GCA_041739025.1 Hyphomonas sp. | reverse complement strand
AAGGCCTGCACGGGCGTCGGCGTCAGCTTCTGGCCCCTTCCGGCCGGGCGCGGCGGCTGGGAATAGACGCAGGCGATCTCGTGGCCCGCCGCGATCAGCGCTTCGAGCACGCCGAGCGCAATGCCGGGGCTTCCCATGAAGGCGAGGCGGAGGGGGTGGGTCATGCGCGCCGATCTATCGGCAATCGGGCAGCTTGGAAAGCGAGCCTAGTTTGCGTCTTCGCGGATGGCGCGGAGCTTGGCTTTCTTCACCTTGTCGACGGCGCGCTGGCGCTTCAGGCGCGACAGGTAATCGATGAACAGCGTGCCCTCGAGATGGTCCATCTCATGCTGGATGCAGACGGCGTAGAGGTCTTCGGCCCATTCCTCGACCGGATTGCCATCATAGTCGAGGTAGCGGATGCGGCAGCGCGCCGGGCGCTCCACCTCGTCAAAGATGTCCGGCACCGAAAGACAGCCCTCTTCATAGGGCTTCTTTTCCTCGACGGTTTCGAGGATTTCCGGGTTTACGAAAAAGCGCGGGGCCTTTTCCTCGTCGTCGCGGGCCAGATCCATCACGATGATGCGCAGCGGCACGCCGATCTGGATGGCCGCTAGGCCGATGCCGGGGGCGTCATACATCGTCTCAAGCATGTCATCCATCAGCGCCCGGTGCGCGTCGGTGACCGGTCCCTCAACGGGCTTCGACACCTCTTTCAGGCGCGGATCGGGGACAGTGAGGATTTCGCGGATGGCCATCCGGGTGAGATATGCACGCCGCACCGGGGCGTCAACGGGTCTATTCCTTGGCCAGCACCTTGCGGGGCGGGGGCAGATCCAGCTCCCCGGTGGTCACCGGCGGGCGCGCCCGGGCATCGATCTGCCTCGGTTCGGCGGCGGTTTTGGTGGGCGGGGCGATCGACAATTCCTCGAACCGGCGCAGCGTTGGCATGACCCGCTTGTCCACCGAGCCCATGACATCGTTGAACGCATCAACCGACCCGTTCAGGGATTTGCCAAGTTTCTGCATGTGTTCGAGCATCTTGCCGATCCGGAGATAAAGCTCGGCGCCCAGTTCGGCCGCCTCCATCGCATTCGCGTTCATCTCATGCTGGCGCCAGAGGTGGGCGACCGTGCGGGCGAGCGCAATCAGCGTCGTCGGGGTGGTCACGATCACCTGCTTGGCCATCGCCTTCTCGATCAGGTCCGGCGCATGTTCGAGCGCGGCAGCGAAGAAATTCTCGCCCGGAATGAACATGGCGACATAGTCGAACCGGTTGCCGAGGTTGGACTGGTAGTCCTTTGACGACAGCAGGTTCACATGCCGCTGCACGCTGGCGGCATGGGCTTTCAGGTGGGCGCCGCGCTGGGCGGAATCGTCTGTGCCCGTCGCCGCCATGTAGGAATCCAGCGACACCTTGGAATCTATCACGATCTGGCGGTCGCCCGGCAGCCGGATGATGGCATCCGGACGCTGGCGGCCGGTTTCGCCCTGTTCGCTGACCTGTTCGGAGAAATCGCAATGCTGCGACAGGCCCGCTTGTTCCATCACGTTGCGGAGCGTCATCTCCCCCCAGCGCCCGCCGCCCTTCGGCGCGGTGCGCGCGCTGACCAGCTTGCCGGTCTCGGCGGTGTGGATCTTGAGGCTGGCATGGATCGCCTCGACCTGTTCCTTCAGGGCGGACTTGTCTTCCGTGCGCACCTTTTCGAGCGCATCGACGCGCTGGCGGAAGGTTTCGAAGTTTTCGCCGATGGGCTTCATCAGTTCCGTCAGCTGGCCCTTGGCGCCTTCCTTGTGCTTCTCGAAGGTCTCGTTCGCGAGTTGCAGGAACTGGGCATTGGCCCGCGCGAGGACGCCTTGCGCCATTTCGCCGAACTTGCGCTCCTCCTCATCGCTGCGCGCCTGCGCGGCGGCCAGTTTCAGCTCAGCTTCCCGCGACACCGCTTCGGCGGTGCGGGCCCGCTGTCCGTTGCGCTCCGC
>JBGSOU010000308.1:0-10486 GCA_041739025.1 Hyphomonas sp. | reverse complement strand
GGGGAAGGAAAGGGAGGGCGGAGACTATTTCGTCTCCAGGACGCCCATGATGTCGCTTTCCTTCATGATCAGCAGCTCTTCGCCGTCGATCGTGACTTCGGTGCCGGACCATTTGCCAAACAGCACGCGGTCTTTCGGCTTCACATCCATCGGGACGATTTCATTGTCGTCGCCGCGGGCGCCTTTGCCGACAGCCACCACGATGCCCTCCTGGGGCTTCTCTTTCGCGGTGTCGGGGATGATGATCCCGCCCTTGGACTTTTCTTCTTCCTTGATGCGGCGAACAACGACGCGATCATGCAGGGGACGAAGTTTCATTCTCTGTGCCTCTTCGATCAAAACAGATTCTTGGATCTATCCATTGGGTTCTGGTCGCGAGCAGGCGGGAAGCGCGGTGAATTAGCACTCACCCGTGTCGACTGCTAACGATGCGTGGGAGATAGTCAGTCGTGCCTGCGGCGTCAACCAGCCAGCCTGCCGCGAAACCAAACTATTCCGCCCCGGCGCGCAGGGGCCGACGCGCCGCCGCAGATGGTTAACCGAACCTGTCCGGGATGGCGTGAAATCCCCGGTCGGGGTGAGGCTGAATTCAACGATCCTGCTTTAGACAGTCCACAACACAAGGGATGCAGGATGAGCACCAGAGTTCGCGACGTGTTGTCGTCAATCAACTATTTTGCCTTGGTCAGCGTGTCGGCGCTGAGCATTTCATTTATTGTTTCGCTGGTCGTCTACCAGTTGGGGATTCCGGTTCACGCGGCCGAATACATCCGGCTGAACCTGTTCGTGACCGGCTGCATCGCGGTTCCGACCGGCATCATTGCAACGCTTCATGACTATCATGCGCGTCAGTATCAGCGCCGCCTTGAAGCCCTCGCCTGGACCGACGAACTCACCGGCCTGCTCAACCGCCGCTTCTTCATGCGCGCGGCCGACGAGGAATGCCACCGGATGCGCCGGACCCAGCGCACGGCTGCCGTGGCCATCCTCGACATCGATTTCTTCAAGGAAGTCAACGACCTCTACGGCCATGCCGCCGGCGACAAGGTGCTGAAGGCGATTGCCCAGATCGCCCACGCCGAACTGCGCGGTCCCTTCGACAAGCTCGGTCGCTGGGGCGGTGAGGAGTTCGTTGTCCTGCTCAGCGACGTCACCGTCGAGAACGCCCGTATCGTTTGCGACCGTCTGCGTAGCCGCATTCAATCGGCCCTGATCGAAGCTGGCCAGTACCAGGTCTGTGTCACCGCCAGCTTCGGTTTCTGCATGCTCAGCTCCGGTTCCAACGTCATGCTGGCCATCGAAGCGGCCGACCGTGCCCTCTATGAAGCCAAGCGCCTTGGCCGCAACCGCGTGGAGATGGCCGAGTACGCCCAGCTCGCCGAGGTTCAGGATATCGCCGAGTTCAAGAAGCGTGTCGGCGTCCAGAAACGCCTGCTCGCTGCCCAGGAGGACGACCTCGAGGAATTGCGGGCCAGAGCGGTCGCGATGGCCAACGGCGACGAGAACGAAGTCCGCGCCCGGTTTTCGCGCTAACCAGCCGGCCGGGCCGCGGCATCGCTTGCCGCCCTGACATTTTCCTGATTGGAAACGGTCCTCACCCTCGGAGAGGACGCGCATGACCCTGCCACCGCCCCGCACCGGTCCGCTTACGGACCTGCGTGTCATCGAGCTTGGACAATTGATCGCCGGGCCCTTTTGCGGCCAGATTTTCGCGGACCTCGGCGCAGACGTCATCAAGGTCGAGCCGCCGGGGCAGGGCGATCCCTTGCGTGAATGGGGCCGCGAGGGTTTTCCGCTTTGGTGGTCGGTTGTCGCACGCGGCAAGCGCTGCATCTCGGCCAATTTGCGCGAGGCCGAGGGTCAGGACATCGTCCGGCGCCTCGTCGCCGAAGCCGATTTCCTGCTGGAGAATTTCCGTCCCGGGACGCTGGAGAAGTGGGGCCTCGGCTACGAGGCGCTGAAGGCCATCAACCCGCGTCTCATCATGATCCGTGTCTCCGGCTATGGCCAGACCGGTCCTTATTCCAACCGGGCGGGCTATGCCTCCGTCGGCGAAGCGATGGGCGGGCTGCGTTATGTCATGGGCGAGGCTGACCGCGTTCCGTCCCGCGCCGGCATCTCGCTGGGCGACAGCCTCGCCGGTCTCTACGCCGCGCTCGGCGCGTTGGCGGCGCTGCACCACCGCGACAAGACCGGTGAAGGCCAGGTGATCGACGCGACGATTTACGAGTCCGTGCTGTCGGTGATGGAGGGCCTCGTCCCGGAATACCAGTTCGAAGGCTACACCCGCGAACGGTCCGGCTCGATCCTGCCGAACATCGCACCGTCCAACATCTACGAAGGCGCGGATGGGATGGTGATCATCGCCGCCAACCAGGACACCGTCTTCGCCCGGCTGTGCGAGGCCATCGGCCAGCCCGCGCTGAAAGATCACGCTGACTACAAGACCCACATCGCGCGCGGCAAGAACCAGGCCGCGCTCGATGCCTTGATCCAGGCCTGGGCCGCCTCCCGTTCCGTCAGCGAGATCGAACGCCTCATGATCGCCAACGGCGTGCCGGTCGGCAAGGTCTACCGCGCCGCCGACATGCTGGCCGATCCGCATTATGCGGCCCGCCAGTCCCTCACCGATGTGCCCAGCGAAAGGTGGCCCGGCCTGAAGCAGCAGAACGTCTTTCCGAAACTCTCCGCCACACCCGGCCAGGTGCGGTGGGCCGGGCCGGACGAGATCGGCTCGCACACGGAAGAAGTGCTCACAGAACTCCTGAACCTCACGCCCGAACAAGTCGCCAGACTCCGCGCCAGCGGCATCGTTTGATGGCGGGGGCGGCGAGCCCAGCCGGCGCTTAGCGCGCCGTCAGGCCGCCATCGACCACGTGTTCCTGTCCGGTCGTGAAGCTTGAGGCGTCGGAGGCGAGATAGAGGATCAGTTGCGCCACTTCCTCCGGCTTGCCGGCACGGCCCATCGGGGTGCCACCCATCGCGATCACGTTCGGGTCCAGCGCGTTGCCGCCGGAATGCGTGGTCATGGCGGTCACCTGTTCCGGCGGCATGGTTTCGGTGATCCGCGTGATCGATTTCTGCCAGATCGGCGTGTCGATGATGCCGGGGTGAACCGAGTTGACGCGGATGTTGAGGCCAAGGGTTGCGCACTCCACGGCGGCCGCCTTGGTGAACAGCCGGACCGCCCCCTTGGAGGCGCAGTAGGCGCTGACCCCGGCCGAGCCGCGCAGCCCGGCGACCGAAGAGATGTTGATGATCGAGCCGCCGCCCTTGGTCATCGCACGCATCGCCGCCCGGGTTCCGAGGAAGACGCTGTCGGTATTGACCGCCATCTGCTTCTGCCAGTCGGCCAAGGTGTACTCCATGATGGCGCCGGCAATCGCGATTCCGGCATTGTTGACCAGAATGGACGGCGCACCGAACAGGGTTACGGTTTCCGCCACGACAGCGTCCCAGCGAGCCTCGTCCGTGACGTCCTGACGGGCCGCCGCGCCCGCGCCGCCGGCCTCTGCAAAGAGCGCCAAGGTCTCGTTCAGACCGGCCTCATCGACGTCCGTTGCCATCACCTTGGCACCCTCGCGGGCGAGCAAGACCGCCGCCGCCCGTCCGATTCCGCTGGCTGCGCCTGTAACAATCGCGATTTTACCGCTGACTTGACCCATGTTTTCCTCCCTGTTTTGCGGCCCACACTAGCAGGCCGGACGCTTGACGCGAGCGTCTTATTGGTGTTTTACCCGCCGCTTCATGACGGGATGGTGCGGAGCCGCCGTTGCAATCGCAGGCACAATGAAGTGTTTGCCGGTCCGCACTGACATTGAGGTACTACCATGTCACGTCGCCATAGCGCGAAGTACAAGATCGACCGTCGGGTCGGCGAGAACATCTGGGGCCGCGCAAAGTCCCCGTTCAACAAGCGTAACTACCGTCCGGGCCAGCATGGCCAGAACCGCCGCAACAAGGTGTCGGACTTCGGCATGCAGTTGATGGCGAAGCAGAAGCTCAAGGCTTACTACGGCGACATCACCGAGAAACAGTTTCTCAAGACCTACGAAGAAGCCGCCCGCATGAAGGGCAACTCGGCTGAAAACCTGATCGGCCTGCTCGAATCGCGCCTCGATGCGATGGTTTACCGTTCGAAGTTCGTCCCGACGATCTTCGCTGCCCGCCAGTTCGTCAACCACGGCCACGTCACCGTGAACGGCCGTCGCTGCAATATCAGCTCGGCCCGCCTGAAGCCGGGCGATGTGGTGCAGGTCCGCGAGAAGTCGCGCAACCTCGCCCTCGTGCTTGAAGCGCTCGGCAGCGGCGAGCGGGACATCCCGGACTATATCGAAGTCGATCCGAAAGCGATGACCGCGACCTACAAGCGCGTGCCGGCCCTCGCCGACGTGCCGTATCCGGTGAAGATGGAACCGGCTCAGGTGGTCGAGTTCTACTCCTCGTAAACCGCTTGAATTTCTTGAAGTTTCGGGAAGGCCGCGCCAGACTGGTGCGGCCTTTTCATTTTCGGAGCCCCTGATGGCCATTCCTTCGATCGCCGCCGTTCGCAAAGCGCTCATCGCATCGCCAGGAAAGGCGTTCGACCTGTCCAGCCGCGACACCACGGGCCGCGAGATCCTTGAGGACAAGGCCGAGGCGGAGACCAGCCTCAAGAAAGACGCCGCCGTCATCAACGAGCTTAAGGACATGCTGTATGCCGAGGGGCGCCGCTCCCTGCTGGTCATCCTTCAGGGCATGGATACGGCTGGCAAGTCCGGCACCATCAAGTCCGTCTTCTCGGAAACCACACCGCTCGGGATGGAAGTGAAAGCCTTCAAGGCGCCGAGTTCCGAAGAACTGGCGCGGGACTATCTCTGGCGTGTCCACAATGCCGTGCCCCGGCGCGGCAATGTCGGCATCTTTGACCGGTCCCACTATGAAGACGTCCTGGTGGTCCGTGTGCGGGGCTTTGCGCCGATCGAGGAGGTCGAGAAGCGCTATGACCAGATCAACGCATTCGAGAAGCACCTCAGCGAGAACGGAACCACTGTTCTGAAGTTCATGCTGAATGTTGGCTATGAGGAGCAGGGGATCCGACTGAAGGAGCGTCTGGAGGAAGTCCACAAGCTCTGGAAGTTCAATCCGGTTGATCTTGAAGACCGGAGCCGCTGGAGCGAATTCATGCAGGCCTATGAACTGGCCATCCGGCGGTGCTCGACCCGGCATGCGCCCTGGTACGTCATTCCGTCAGACAGCCGCACCCGGCGTAGCGCCCTGATCGCCCGCATCGTGCGCGGCGCGCTCGAAGACATGGACCTCAAATGGAAAGACCCGGGCTTCACGCCCGGGTCTTATGATTTCGGCTGAGGCCGTACGGTCAGTTGCTGAAGCGCACCGAGCCGCCGCTGGATTCCTTGGAGTTCTGCGCCGAAGGCTTGCCTGAAAACTTGACCGAGCCTCCGCTGGACGCGCGGCCATCGGCGAGGCCGGTCGAATAGGCATCGACATCCGCGCCGCTCGAGACACCGACCTCGGCCGCGTCGCAGCGCAAGGCGTCCGCCTCGACCGAGGCGCCGGACGAAGCGCTGATCTCGATGCTCTTGCACGCGCCGGAGAGTTCTGCGCTGCCGCCCGACGAGGCATCAACCGTGAAGGTTGCTGCGGCTTTCGAGTAGACCGTTGCTTCGCCGGAAGACGAGGCCTCAACGACCGTCTCGCCGGTGCCGGTGACCGTGCCGGAGGCTTCGCCGCTGGATGAGACAGAGACGCGCAGGATCTTCGCTTCGAGGCCCTTGGCATTGATTTCGCCCGACGAGGAGGCGGACAGGCGTGTCTCACCCGATACGCCGGCGAGTTCGACTTCGCCGCTCGACGAGGCGCTGACGCTCAGATCGGGTGAGTCGATCTTCGTGGACTTGAAGCTCGAGGATTGGGACACCTGAACGCCTTCCAGATCCGGTCCCGAGACGAAAACCGTGTAGCGCGGCACGCGTTTGCCGTTCACCTTGACGGTCTCGTTGTCCTTGGAAACGTTGACGGTGCCGCCCCAGGAAAAGAACTTGTTCTTCTTCTTGAGGCTCTTGCGGGTCACGACCAGCGTGTCGCCATCTGTCTCGATCAGGGCGTCACTGAAATCGCCGCCGGGTGTTTCGACGGTCACTTTGACTTGGGGCGCCGGCGTGTAGACGACATCCATGACGCCGTTGACCTTGACGTTCGAGAAAGCACCCGCCTCGAAGTTTTTTCCTTCGGCGAATGCCCCGGGCGCCAGCAGCAGCGTGATCGTGGCGAGGGCGGTGAGGGTCTTTTTCATGCGGGGCTCCAAAGTTCGATGAGCCGTGTATGGATTATCGAAATACGATATGTCAATCGTTGTTTTTCGATAATCTCAGGCCTCGGGCCGCGATCTTGACGTGCCGAGCGCTTGCCGCCGGAGCGTCATGGGCGGTTGGCCGAAGACCCGCACAAAGGCCATCCGCATCCGTTCCGGATCGTCGAACCCGGTATCCTGAGCGATCTGCTGCAGTGAAAGTCCCGTCATCTCAACGCTCTGGCGGGCGGCGTCCAGTCGCAGCTTTTCAACAAAGCGCGCTGGTGTCGTTCCGGTCTCGCTGCGGAACACGCGGGCGAAATTCCGGGGGCTCATCGCGGTTTGGGCGGCCAGCGTCTCGACCGAAAGATCGGCAGCCAGATGGCTCCGGATCCAGTCGATCAGCGAATCGAACCGGCCGGAGGCCAGCCGGATATCCTGCAACACGGAGAATTGCGATTGGCCGCCGTGACGACGCTGGTGCACGACCAGTTCGCGCGCGGCGCGCCGGGCCACATCCTCGCCAAGATCGTCTTCGACCAGCGCCAGCGCCAGGTCGATGCCTGCGGTGATACCGGCGGAGGTCCAGAACTTGCCATCGCAAACATCGATCCGGTCGGCGAGCAGCCGGGTCTCGGGGAAGAGGCGCGCAAACGCTGCAGATCGCCGCCAGTGTGTGGTGGCGCTGCGGCCCTTGAGAAGGCCGGCTGCCGCCAGAAGGAAGGACCCCGAACAGACCGAACAGGTTCGCCGTGTGCGCCCGGACAGGTCCTGCAGGGCCTTGAGGAGGCGCGCGTCCGCCATCGCTTCCCGGGTTCCCTCGCCGCCGGAGACGACCAGCGTATCGAGCGCCAGGCTCTTCGGAAGTTTCTCCGACATCATGGAAACCCCGCACGAGGCGCGCACCGCGCCACCTTCCAGCGAGTAGACCTTAAGCATGTAGGGGGACGGATCCATGCCGCGCGCTGGCATCTCGAACACGCCGATCGGGCCCGCTGCATCGAGGATCTGGAATCCGTCGAAGATCAGGAGGCCGAGGGCGCGTGTCGGGGCAATGGCGGAAAACATGGGAACAATGTCCTTTCTGCCAAACCGGTTCTAAGCGACAAATCCTGCACCAGCAAGGAGTCGCCCATGAGCCGTCCGCCATTCGTCACCGTTTTCGCGATCTACCCGAACCTCACGCATCTCGACTTTACCGGTCCGCATCAGGTGCTGTGCCGCATTCCCGGTGCCACCACGCTGATCGCCAGCCGCGATGGCGGCGAGATCGAGGCCGAAGGCGGGCTTGTGATCGGGCGCACGCAGAAACTGTCCGAGATCGAACGTTGCGATCTGATTTGCGTGCCCGGCGGCATGACCGCCACGCAAGTCGCGCTCGATGAGGCTTTCGTCACCGAGGTTCGCCGTCTGGCGCTCGGCGCGAAATACGTCACCTCTGTCTGCACCGGTTCGCTGATCCTTGGCGCGGCGGGCTTGCTACAAGGCAAGCGCGCGGCCTGTCACTGGGCCTGGCGCCCGATGCTCGCGGAATTCGGCGCCATTCCCGATCCAGCGCGGGTCGTCCGTGACGGGAACATCTTCACCGGCGGCGGCGTGACGGCAGGCATCGACTTTGCCTTCACGATGCTGGCCGAGATCGCAGGCGAGCCGTTTGCGAAGGCCGTGACGTTGGGTCTGGAATACGCGCCAGCGCCGCCCTATGGCTGCGGACGCCCCGAACTGGCCGAAGCCGAGACGCTGCAGATCGTGGCCGCCAACATGGACAAGGTCATGGCCAGGCGCGTGGCCGAGGCGCAGGAGGCCGGTGCCCGTCTCCGGCGCTAGATGGCGTCGCCGTAGAGGTCGTAATCGTCGGCGCCGGTAATCCTGGTGCGGATGATGTCGCCGGACTTCAGCGGGCGCTTGCTGGTCACGTAGACCACTGCGTCCACTTCCGGCGCATCCGCCTTTGATCGGCCGATCCAGCCGCCGGGGGACTGGTCGTCCTCGCCATCAATGATGACATCCAGCTTCTTGCCGACCTGCGCGGCGGCGCGTGCGGCGGAGGCTTCAGCCTGCGCCGCCATGAAGCGGTGCCAGCGGTCTTCCTTCACGTCTTCGGGCACATGGTCCGCCAGCTTGCCGCTTTCGGCATGCGCAACGTTTTCGTACCGGAAGCAACCGGCACGGTCGATCCTGGCTTCGCGAATGAAGTCCAGCAGGATCTGGAAGTCGTCTTCCGTTTCGCCTGGAAAGCCGACGATGAAGGTGGAGCGGATCGCAAGGTCCGGCACCTGCTCACGCCATTTCGCGATGCGGGCGAGCACCTTGTCCTGGTTGCCGGGGCGTTTCATCGCCTTCAGGACCGGTGCGGAGGCGTGCTGGAAGGGGATGTCGAGATAAGGGGTGATCAGGCCTTCGGCCATCAGCGGAATAATATTGTCAACGTGCGGGTACGGATAGACATAATGCATTCGCGTCCAGACGCCGAGGCTGCCAAGGCCTTTGGCGAGATCGAGAAAGCGGGTTTCGTATTCCGTGCCGCGCCAGGTTTCGGGCTTGTACTTCACGTCCAGTCCGTAGGCGGACGTATCCTGGCTTATCACAAGCAGTTCCTTGACGCCGGCGGCGACCAGCTTTTCGGCTTCCGAAAGAACGTGGTGTATCGGCCGCGAGACGAGATCCCCGCGCAGTTTCGGGATGATGCAAAAGGAGCAGCGGTTGTTGCAGCCTTCGGAAATCTTCAGGTAGGCGTAGTGGCGCGGCGTCAGCCTCAGCCCGCTTTCGGGCACGAGGTCGAGATGCGGGTTGTGGGGCGGCGTCAGGTGCGTGTGCACCGCGTCCATCACCGCTTCATACTGGTGCGGGCCGGTCACCGCGAGCACCTTGGGGTGGGCGCGCTGGATCACTTCCGGTTCGGCGCCGAGACAGCCGGTCACGATGACCTTGCCATTTGCCTCGATGGCCTCGCCTATCGCTGCAAGGCTTTCGTCTCGGGCAGAGTCGAGGAAGCCGCAAGTGTTCACCAGCACAAGGTCCGCACCCGAATAATCAGGGGCGATCTGGTAACCCTCGGCGCGGAGGCGGGTGATGATGCGTTCGGAATCCACCAGCGCCTTCGGGCAGCCGAGAGAAACGATTCCGACCTTCGGCGTCTTCGCCGGCTTGATCGGGGCGGGGGCAAGGGGTGTCGTCGTCATCGGCGCTCTGCTATAGTGAAAACGTTGACGGGGAAAGCGGAACAGTGAGCATCGATCCCGGAAAGCCGAACTTCGTTCGCCTGCGGGCGATCCAGGCCTGCGCCGTCTTGGCCGGGGCCGTGGTCTTCGGCATAAGCGGTTGGCTGATGGGTGTGTTCCGGTCTCCCGAGGTTGCGACCGTGGTTCTCGCCCTGGCATTCGCCAGCGCAACCTTCGGTGCGGTTTTCTATTTCGGCGCCCTGTCGCTGGAAGGCTCGCTGCAGAGATACATCCTGTCGGACGAAACGGTCATCAAGGGCGACAATGTCGAAATGGTCACCCATACGGCGTGTTCGGGCGATCCGCGTATCGACCGGTGGATTGGGACCTATGCCTTTGCCCGCAACCTGTTTGGCCTGTCCGTCCTGCCCATCCTTATCCTCGCGGGACTCTATGTTTTTGGCTGACGCACGCGCCAGGCCCTCAGGCAGGGGCCATTGTCGCCGTCATAGGGCAGCGGCTGCCAGGTCTCGCCGGTGCAGGTGAAGGTCGTGGCCTTGGGCTTGTAGAACGCATGTGAAAACGTGCTGACGGTCTTGCGCGCCTGGTCCGCATACGGGCCGAGCAGCCTGACCAGACCGGGCGATACCATCGACAGGCGCAGACGCGCGGCGCCGGATCTCCGCGCCAGCATCAGGCCAGCCTTGATCAACGCCTGAACGGCGGTTGAGTCCTCAGGGTCAAGGCTCACGAGATCCATCACGTCGAGATAGGGCGGCTCGGCTTCGGATGGTTTGTTGAACTGGAACAACGCAAGGCCGCGGATCGCGCCCGTTGCGGGATAGGCCACGAGGACGGGTGGCACGGGATCGTCGGGATCGCTGAGCCGCCATTGAAGGGCGGCCGGGGAGCGCTCCGCAAACAGGCGGGCGCCCGCGCGCAGTTCGAGATCAAAGGCCGCCAGCCGGGCATCGGTTTCGGGATGCGCGATGCGCAAGACATCGCCGCCGGCCTCGGCGAGCCAGGCGTTCAC
>JBGSOU010000276.1:0-2770 GCA_041739025.1 Hyphomonas sp. | reverse complement strand
GGCGGCGGTTGCGCTCCCGTCCGTCTACGGACTGGTGATCGCCGGCGCGCTGATGTTCATCGCCTCGGACTCCATCCTCGCACACCAGCTGTTCTGCCGGCCGGTAGACGCGGCGCCCAACAAGGCTGCGTCCTATGCCGTCTGGTTTCTCTACTTTTTCGGGCAGGCCGCTATCACGCTCGGCCTGATCGGGATACCTGCCTAGAAAGGCTTGTCGCCATTTACCGTGGCGCGGCGCATATGCCGACGGTGGCCCGGATAGTCGTTCAGCGCATAATGCCAGGTGCAGCGATTGTCCCACATCGTCACGTCGCCCGCCTGCCAGCGCACGCGGCAGGTGAGGCGTTCCTCGCGGGAATGGTTGAACAGGTAGTCCAGCAGCGGTTTGCTGTCGCGCGTCGACCAGCCGGCAAAGCGCAGCGTGAAGGCCGGGTTCACATAGAGACCCTTGCGGCCGGTCACCGGGTGGGTGCGCACCACGGGGTGTTCGTATTCCGGCGCGCTGTCTGCGACCGAGGTGTCCATGGACTGGCGTACCTGGGCAGATGTGCCGTGTACGCCGTATTCCCGGCTCGCCGAATGCACGGCCTTCAGCCCGGCCAGCGTTTCCTTCAGGCCCGGCGACAGCGTGTCATAGGCCGCCTGCTGATCCGCAAACAGAGTATCCCCGCCATAGGGCGGCAGTTCGATGGCATGCAGGATGGAGCCCAGCGCTGGGGTCTCCTCGAAGCTCATGTCGGTGTGCCAGCCGCCCCCGAAGTTCACCTTGTCTTCCTTCTCCTTGATGATCTCGAGGAGTTCGGGATGGTCGGCCATGCCCTTCACATAGGGATGCACGTTCAGCGTGCCGAAGCGGCGGGCGAAGGCCTTGTGCTGATCCGGCTGCAGGCCTTTCTGGCCGCGCATCACGATCACCTTGTGGTCGAGGAAGGCCTGGTGGACCTGGTCAAACTCGGCGTTCGACAGGCCGGACTGCAGGTCCAGCCCGAAAATCTCGGCGCCCAGCGTACCGGACAGGGGAAGGATCTGGAGGCTCATGCCAAGATAGAAGCACCCGCCCGGGACCAGCGCAAGACGTCCGTCCGTTTAGGGAAACTGCAGCCTGCCTCTGCAGGTCCGCACGAAAATGTCACTGGTGGAGACGCCCGAAATATGCGAATGCAGCCGCGGGCCAGGCGCCCCCAACGGCGCCCAGCCTATCTGTGAGGATAGGAGTAAAACAGATGAACGTGACCACCGCCAAGCCGGTCGTGCGCCCGGCGTGCCCGCATTTTTCCTCGGGCCCTACCGCCAAGTATCCCGGATTTTCGCTGCAGAACCTGGTGACCGCCGCCCTCGGCCGGTCGCATCGGTCTGGCGACGCCAAGAAGAAACTCAAAGCCGCGATTGACCGCACCAAGCTGATCCTCGGCCTGCCGGAAGGCTACCGGGTCGCCATCGTGCCGGCGTCGGACACCGGCGCCGTCGAGATGTGCATGTGGTCGATGCTGGGCGCGAAGCCCGTCGACGTGTTCGCCTGGGAAAGCTTCGGCTCCGACTGGGTGACCGACGCGACCAAGCAGCTGAAGCTTGCCGACTGCAAGACCTACACGGCCGATTACGGCGCGTTGCCGGACTTCTCGAAAGCCCGCGATGATGCCGACATCATCTTCACCTGGAACGGCACCACCTCGGGCGTGCGCGTGCGCGACGCTGATTGGATCAAGCCGAACCCGGACCGGATCGTGATCTGCGATGCGACCTCCGCCGCCTTCAGCCAGGATATCGAGTGGGAGAAGCTCGATGTGATCACCTATAGCTGGCAGAAATGCCTCGGCGGGGAAGCGGCCCATGGCATGCTGATCCTCTCGCCGAACGCCGTGAAACGCCTCGAAAGCTATGTGCCGGACCGCGCGCTGCCGAAACTCTTCCGCATGACCAAAGGCGGCAAGCTCGACGAGGACCTGTTCGAAGGCGCCACCATTAACACGCCCTCGATGCTGTGCGTGGAGGATTACCTGCAGGCGCTCGACTGGGTCGAGCGTCTCGGCGGCTGGAAAAAGCTGAAGGCGCGCTCCGACGAGAGCCTCCGTACCCTGACGGAATGGGAGAGCAAGACCGGTTGGGTCCAGTTCCTCTGCGCCGACACGGCCATCCGCTCGAACACCGGCGTCACCTTCAAGATCGTTGACCCCCGTGTCACCGCGCTGGACGAGGCCGGCCAGCGTGATTTCATCAAGAAGATGATCAAGCGGCTCGAGTCCGAGAATGCCTGCTATGACGCGGCCGGCTATGCCAAGGCCCCTCCGGGCCTGCGCATCTGGTGCGGCGGCTCGGTGGAGCCTTCGGACGTGACGAAGCTGCTCCCCTGGCTCGACTGGGCCTTCCACGAGGAAGCGGCGAAGCTCTCGTCGTCACACTGAAAACCGCTCGCCCCCGCGCAGGCGGGGGCTGCGTGCCCCCCATCACATCCTTGACCCGGTCCCCGCCTTCGCGGGGATGAGCGGTCACAGAAGCAGGAAACACCCATGCCCAAAGTCCTCATCGGAGATACGCTCTCCCCCGCTGCCGTCGAAATCTTCAAGGCGCGCGGCATTGAAACCGACATCAAGGTTGGTCTGTCCAAGGAAGACCTGATCAAGATCATTGGCGACTATGACGGCCTCGCCGTGCGCTCGGCCTGCAAGCCGGACGCCGACGTCATCGCCGCCGCCACCCGGCTCAAGGTCATCGGCCGCGCCGGGATCGGCGTCGACAATATCGACATCAAGGCGGCCACCGCCAAAGGCGT
>JBGSOU010000229.1:0-3322 GCA_041739025.1 Hyphomonas sp. | reverse complement strand
CCGTTTACCGGCATTTTCCGGACAAGGCGGCGCTGCTGGACGCAATGTGCCTTGAAGGCCGCGCCCAGCCGGGCATCCCCCTCCAGGCAGAGCGCATCCAGCAGCGCCGCCTTGTCCGGAAAATGCCGGTAGACGGCCGTCGCCGAAACGCCGGCATTGCGCGCAATCTCCCTCAGGCTCAGCGCGTCCGCCGGGCCCAGATCGATCAGCTTCAGGCCTTCCTCGATCAGCGCCGCCCGCAGGTCGCCATGATGATAGCGATTCTTTTCGGCGCTCATGTTGACAGTGTTATCATTCTCGGACATGTTACTGGTGTAAACATTATTGAAGACCCGCACAACCGCGATCCCCCCGAGTCAGGAGCTACAAAATGTCCAGTCCCGTCGAAGCCGCCATCCGGGGTGTTGTCACCAAAGGCCTGATGAGCGTCGCCAACTTCAACCGCGCCCATCGCAAGGCCAAGGCGCCGAACCCGTTCCTGACCGGCGTCCACACCCCGCTCGAAGCCGAGCAGACCTTCACGGACCTGCGCGTCACCGGCACGATTCCCCCTTCCCTCAACGGCCTCTACCTGCGCAACGGCCCCAATCCCTTCACCCCGCCCAACCCCGCCACCCATCACTGGTTCGCCGGCGACGGGATGCTGCACGGCGTCCGCCTCGAAGGCGGCAAGGCACTCTGGTATCGCAACCGTTGGGTCCGTTCGAACGCGATCAGCCAGGCGCTCGGCGAGGCGCCGGTGCCGGGCCCGGCCTCGCGGTTTGAAAGTCCGAACACGAACGTTGTCGCCCTGGCCGGAAAGATCTGGGCCCTGGTCGAAGCCGGCGGCCTGCCGATGGAAGTGTCGGACACGCTCGAATCGCGCACCCGGAGCGATTTCGGCGGACTCCTCGCCCTCGGCTACACCGCCCACCCGCATCTTGACCCGGTGACCGGCGAGACCCACGCCATCTGCTACAACGCGATGGCGCCGGGCACCATCTGGCACACCGTGATCGACCCCGCCGGCCAGGTCGTCCGACACGAGCCCGTCGCGGTGCAGGACGGCCCGTCGATCCACGACTGCATGATTACGAAAAACTACGTGATCGTGATGGACCTGCCGGTCACCTTCTCGATGCCGGCGCTGATCTCCGGCGAGAACTTCCCGTATCGCTGGAACCCGAAACACCCCGCCCGGATCGGCCTCCTCCCCCGCACCGGCAAAGGCAGCGACATCGTCTGGTGCGACATCGAGCCCTGCTACATCTTTCACCCCGCCAATGCCTATGAAACGGAAAACGGCACGGTGATCATGGATGCCTGCGTCCACTCTACCGTCTTCGCGGATGGCCAGATGGGCCCGAACGCGCCCGTCACGACCTTCGAGAGTCTCGAGATCGACCCCGTCGCCCGCAAGGTAACCCGGACGGTGATCGACGCCGCACCGCAGGAATTTCCGCGTCCGGACGAACGCCTGATCGGCCAACCCTACCGCTTTGCCTATACCGTCGCCCTGCCCCCGGCCGGCGTTGCCGAGTGGATGGGCGCGTCCTGCCTCTACAAGCACGATCTCGGCACCAAGACCCGCCAGGTGCGCGACTTCGGCCCCGGCAAGCTGCCCGGCGAATTCGTCTTTGTGCCAGCCCACGCCGGCGCCGCCGAGGATGAGGGCTGGCTGATCGGCTATGTGATCGATACCGGCGCGGGCACGACCGATCTCGTGATCCTCGACGCGCAGGACTTTACCGGCCCCGCCGCTGCCGCGATCACCATCCCGCACCGCATCCCGCCCGGCTTCCACGGCAACTGGGTGGCCCTGCCCTAGCCGCTCGGGTCCTCGTCCCGGGGCGGCACGCGCGCGACGAGCAGCTTGTCGATGCGCCGGCCGTCCATGTCGATGACCTCGAACCGCCAGCCGTTTGAAATCGCGGCGTCGCCAAGCTCCGGAACGCGCTGCAGGTGATGGATCACCAGGCCTGCAACCGTCGTATACGGAGGATCCGGCTCGGCCGTGACATCGGCGCCCAGCGCAATCTCCGCGTCCTCGATGGCCATGCGGCCGTCGAGCAGCCACGAACCATCGTCGCGCTTCTGCGCGCGGGCGAGCCCGTCTTCCGGCGAGAAGGCCACGTCCCCCGCGATTGCGCCCAGCACGTCGGCCGCCGTGACGATGCCCTCGATATGGCCGAGCTCGTCCGACACCAGCGCCATCTGCACCGCGCTTGCCTGCATGCTTTCGAGCAGGTTCAGCACCGTCATCGTGTCCGGCACGAACAGCGGCGCATGCCCGGCCGTCACAAAGTCCGGGATCTGTCGGCCTTCGGACAAGGCCAGAAGATCCTTGGTCTGAACAACCGAGGTCACATGTTCCAGCTCACCCCTGGCCACCGGAAACCGGGAATGGCCACTTGTTGCAATCTGCTTCAGCAGCGCTTCGGGCGGATCGTCGAGATCCAGCCAGACGACATCCTTGCGCGGCGTCATGATCGAGCGCACGTCCCGGTCGGCGAGGCGCATCACGCTGCGGATCATCGCGCGCTCGTCCTCGTCGATCGCGCCGCTCGCCGCGCCTTCCTCGATCACGCTTTCGATCTCTTCCTCCGTCATCAGGTCCGGGTTGACCTTCGACAATCCGAGCACGGCGAGGATCAGGTTTGTTGATCCCCTCAGCACAAAGACGACCGGGAACGCGATCTTCGACAACATCGACATCGGCGGCGCCATCAGGCTCGCAAATGCCTCCGGCGCAGTGATGGCGATCCGCTTCGGCACCAGTTCGCCGATCACGATGGACAGGTAGGTGGTGGCAGCGATCACCAAACCAAAGGCGATCAGCCCGGCCTGCGGTTCGAGGTCCGGAAACACCTTGATGATGAACGGCGCCACATCCTCCGCCAGGGCGGTTGCCCCATAGGCGCCCGCGATGATCCCGATCAGCGTGATGCCGACCTGCACCGTGGAGAGAAACCGCGAGGGATCCTCCTGCAGCTTCAACGCCACCCTGGCCCCCCGGTCGCCCTTCTCGGCGCGCATCTGCAACCGGTTGCGGCGGGAGGAGACGATGGCAAGTTCGGAAAGCGCGAACACGCCGTTGAGGGCGATCAGCGCGAGCAATATGACGAGGTCCATGGCCGCAGCCTATCGCATGAATCGCGCAAAGCCTCCAATACGGACTGGCGCGGCAGCGCGCCGGTCAATTGCCACGCCTCGCCCGCGCCGCTAAGAGCCCGGCCATGTCCCGCGTTGCGCTCATCGACTATGGTTCCGGCAACCTGCATTCGTGCGGCCGCGCCCTCGTGGCGGCGGCGGGCGGCGGACATGAAATCCAGATCACCGCCCG
>JBGSOU010000227.1:0-2876 GCA_041739025.1 Hyphomonas sp. | reverse complement strand
CAAACACCCGCTCGGCATTGCCGTCCACCGCCGGCGCGCGTTCGCCAAACGCCAGCGCCGCAATCGCGCCGGCCGTATAGGGCCCGATCCCCGGCAGCGCCAGCAACTCGCCTTCCGTGCCGGGACATCCGCCTCGCGCCGCCACGTCGCGGGCGCACTTCAGCAGGTTGCGCGCCCGGGCATAATAGCCAAGCCCGGCCCAGGCCTGCATCACGTCTTCATCTTTCGCCGCCGCAAGTGCCTCAACCGTCGGCCAGCGGGCTGTGAACCTTGTGAAATAAGGGGCCGCATGGGGCACGGTCGTCTGCTGCAGCATGATTTCCGACAGCCAGACGCGGTAAGGATCGCGGCGCACGCCGCGCGGGCTGCGCCAGGGCAGCGTCCGGGCCGACGTGTCAAACCAGGCCAGTAACATTGGCGCGAGGCGTGTGAGCGTTTTGTCACTTTTGCGGCTCATGCCTTTTCCTCGCCTCAGAAGCCGTGCAGATTTGCGATCATGGTGAAGAGATCAACCCTCGATCCGCTTGAAGAGGCCCGCGCGCTGGTCAAGCTGCGCTATTCGCGCGCCCGCGCCTTGCGCCCGCCGATGAAAGCGCTCGCTCTTGCGGCAGATCGCGTCGGCCGCAAGTCCGGCGCCGCCAAGTTGCCCCCGCTGAAACTTCTCCAGGCGCGCTGGCGCGAGATCGCCGGAGAACAGCTCTACCGTTTTTGCCACCCTGAAAAACTCAGTTCTTCCAAGGATGGCCGTATTCTCACGCTCCGCGTCATCCCCCAGGCCGCACCGCTGGTGCAGCACCAGTCCGAAACCATCCGGCAGCGCGTCTCTGTATCCGCCGGGGGCGACATTGCCGGCATCCGTATCGTGCAAGGCACGATCTCGCGCGGCGCCGAGACGATCACCTACCGCCGCAAGACACGCGCCCTGACGCCGCCCGAGGCCGAAAGGCTCGAATCGGGCGCAAGCCGTATCGAGAATGCCCGCCTGCGCGCCGCATTTGTCGCTTTGGGCAAGGCTGTGCTATCGGCGGACCCGTAAACAACCCGCCCGGATTCCTTAACCATTTGGCAACCGGTGCGACTCATTCCTTAACGCGAGGCTCATGACCATGGCATCTCTTTCCCGGCGTTTCGCCCTTCTGGCCGTTTCCGCGCTCGCCCTCGTGGCGTGCGGCGCAGCGAGCGGCGGCGGCACCAAAACGGATGCGCCCAGCGCTGCGCCAAGCTCGGTCGAAGCCGGCGAGCTCGGCCATATCAAGGGCGACAAGAACGCCCCCGTCACGCTGATCGAATATGCCTCGCCGACCTGCCCCGCCTGCAAGTACTTCCACGAGAGCATCTACCCCGTGCTCGAAGAGAAATACGTCGCCACCGGAAAGGTGAAGTTCGTGTTCCGCGAATTCCCGATTCACGGGGCGGCAGATGTTGCGGCGTATGTTGTCGCCCGCTGCGCCGGCGATGACAAATATTTCGACGTTCTGGACGACTTGTTCACCAATCAAGAGGGGATCGTCCAGGCCGCTCAGGTCGGCGCCCTCGGCGGCATGCTGAAGACCGTCGCCAAACGCCACGGCATCGAAACCGACGAAGCCTTCGAGGCCTGCATGGCTGACCGCGAGATCCGCGACAAGCTGGCCGCCGTCTACCAGACCGCCGAACAGTTCAACGTCAACGGCACACCGACTTTCATTCTCGATGGCAAAGTCCGCAATTTTGACGGTGACTACCGCTCGCCGGAAGGCTTTTCTCGCCAGATCGACGCCCTGCTCGCTGAAAAGGGCGTGCAGTAACGATGAGGCCCCGGCATGCAGATCACTGAGCTTCGCATTGCCGGCTTCAAGTCGTTCGTAGACCCGCAGACCGTTCCCATCGAACCGGGCTTGACCGGAATCGTCGGCCCGAACGGCTGCGGCAAGTCCAACCTTCTGGAAGCGCTCCGTTGGGCGATGGGCGCCAACTCCGCCAAGGCCATGCGCGGCGGCGAGATGGATGACCTGATTTTCTCGGGCGCGCAGGGCCGTCCCGCCCGCGAGACCGCGGAAGTCATCCTCGTCCTCGACAATTCAAAGCGCACCGCGCCGCCGGAATTCAATGGCGCCGATTCGCTCGAGATCGAGCGCAAGCTCAAGCGGGGCGCCGGCTCCAGCTACCGCATCAACGGCCGCACGGTGCGCGGCAAGGACATCCAGCTCCTCTTCGCCGACGCCTCGACCGGCGCTAACTCGCCCGCCCTCGTCCGGCAGGGCCAGATTTCCGAACTCATCGGTTCGAAGCCGCAGAACCGTCGCCGCATCCTCGAAGAAGCAGCTGGCATCGCGGGCCTCAACAGCCGCCGCCATGAGGCCGAACTGAAGCTCGACGGCGCCGAGGCAAACCTGCAGCGGCTCTCGGAAGTCTCGGCTGAAGTCGAGCGCCAACTGACCAGCCTCAAGCGCCAGGCCGCCAAGGCCCGCCGTTACCGCAAGCTCTCGGAAGAGATCCAGGCCCTCGACGCCCTCGTTGCGCACCTGCGCTGGGCCGAAGCGCGCCAGACGATGGACCTCGCCCGCACGCAGCTCGATACGCTCAAGCGCCAGGTGGAAGACCTGTCGCGCGAAGACGCGATGCGCGAAAAGGAGCGGATCGAAGCGGGCGAAGGCCTTGCCCCGCTTCGCGATGCCGAGATGCAGTCTGCGGCCCGTCTCGGTCAGGCGCGCATCACGCTCGCCAAACTTGAAACCGAGCGGCGGATCGCCGCCGACGCGCATGCCCGCCTTGAAGCCGAAGCCCTGCGCCTTGTCGATGATTTCGCTCGGGAATCCGCCGCGCATGCCGAAGCAGCAACCGCGCTCGCCCAGGCCCGCGACGAACTTGCCGGGCTTCCGGAAGAAGACGCCGCC
>JBGSOU010000202.1:0-1751 GCA_041739025.1 Hyphomonas sp. | reverse complement strand
GCGAATAGAGGGCGCCGCTGGCGGCGAGCGCATCGATGTGCGGTGTCGGCACCGCGCCGCCCGCAACGCCGCCGCCAAAGGTGCTGATATCGTTGATGCCGAGATCGTCGGCGAGGATGAAAATGATGTTCGGCGGGCGATTCGCGGGGGCTTCAGCGGCGGTGACCGGGCCCTGATTCCATACAACCTGCTGATTGGGGCCGACATCCATGCGGCCTTGGCTGGTGACGCGGTGGAGGATGATGGCCTCACGATTGAACCAGGCGAGCGCGCCCGCGGCGAGGACGGCGAGACCAATGCCGATCAAGAGCTTTTTCATCACGCCAGCCTCCCCCGGCTGCCCGGAACGGCTACATGCGGCCGGGCCAATTCTTCTTGACACTCATAGTGTCAATAGGTCTCGCGCGCGTCAAGGCGTCAAGGACCCGCTCAATAGCTCTTCGGCAGGCCCAGCACGCGTTCCGCGATGAAGTTGAGGATCATCTCCCGGCTGACCGGGGCGATGCGGGCAAGCATGGCTTCGCGCATCATCCGCTCGACATGGTATTCTCTCGCATAGCCCATGCCGCCATGCGTCAGCACGGCGGTTTCGCAGGCGGTGAAGCCGGCTTCGGTGCCGAGATATTTGGCCGCGTTCGCTTCTGCGCCGCAGTCCTGCCCCGCATCAAACAAGGCCGCGGCCTTGTAGGCGAGGAGTTCGGCGGCGGAAAGCTCCGCCCACGAACGGGCGAGCGGATGCTGGATGCCCTGGTTCTGGCCGATCGGACGGCCGAACACGACGCGCTCCTTGGCATATTGCGCGGCACGCTCCAGCGCGGCAAATCCGAGGCCGACACTCTCGACCGCGAACAACACGCGCTCGGGATTCAGGCCCTGCAGCAGGTACTTGAAGCCAGCCCCTTCCTCGCCGATCAGGTGCTCCTTCGGAACCTCAAGGCCGTCGATGAACAGCGTGTTGCACTCGACGGCCTTGCGGCCCATTTTCGGGATCGGATTCGCCTCGATCTTGTTGCGGTCGAGATCGGTGTAGAACAGTGACAGGCCAAGATGCGGCTTGGAGCATTGGTCTTTCGGCGTGGTGCGCGCGATGATCAGGATCTTGTCCGCACGCTGAGCACCTGTGGTCCAGATCTTGCGGCCGTTGATGACATAGCCCTTGTTGGTGCGTTCTGCCCGGGTTTCGAGGCTCGAAGTGTCGAGGCCGGAATTCGGCTCGGTCACGGCGAAGCACATCTTCTCCTCGCCGGAGATGATCTTCGGCAGGTTCTCGCGCTTCAGTTCGGGATTGCCGAACTTCTCCAGCGGCTTGGGCCCGAAGATGTTGAGGTGGATCGCCGATGCGCCGGAATAACCTGCGCCCGTGCGCGTGACGGTCTGCATCATGATGGCGGCTTCGGTCAGGCCGAGGCCCGCGCCGCCGTATTCCTCGGGAAACGCAATGCCCATCCAGCCGCCTTTGGCCATCGCGGCGCAGAATGCCTCCGGCCATTCGCCGGTTTCGTCGGTCTTCAGCCAATAGGCATCGTCAAACGGCTCCAGCGTCTTGGCCACGGCGTCCCGGATCGCGGCCTGGTCTTCGGTCATCGGCTGGATCGTGTGCATCGCAATGTCTCCCTTTGACGGCGAGACTTAAGGCGCGGCCTCTGGCTCGTCCAGCGTCAGGCCGTCGCGGCATAGACCCGGCGCGGCGAAAAGGCGGCGGCGAGTTCGCCGGCGTCCGCTCCGAGGATCTGGTCCGCGAGGATCCGCGC
>JBGSOU010000149.1:0-4584 GCA_041739025.1 Hyphomonas sp. | reverse complement strand
CGCGGCCAACCCGGCCTATGACGAACTGGCGACGCTCGCTCTCGTGACCGGACCCAGCGAGACCGGCCCGGTCACCGTGGACCGCCTGTTCGGGGCAAGCCCGGGCCTTGCCGCGCCCGTTTACCGCCTGTCGAAAGCCGCCAAGGCCGGTGTGCGCCGCCGCGAATTGCTGCCGCCTGTGGCGCTGGGGCCGGAACAGGTGCCCGCCCAGTTCGAAGTCACCGTCTCGCCGCTGCCGCGCGGCCGCGTCCTGTGGCGTATCCGCCGGATCGCCGGCCAGATTGAAGCCACGGGCGCCGCCGATCTGAAATCGCTCTATGTCGAAGACGCGCCGATGGGCTTCTTTGCGGCCCGTCCGGATGGCACGATCACCTATGCCAACGGCTACCTGCGCGAGCTGCTCGGCCTGCCGGAATCGGCAAAGAACATCCGCATTGACGACATCATGCGCCCGGAATTCGTGAAGCTGCTGGGCCGCGACCGCAAGTCGGGCGCGCCAGGCCGGGCCGACATCCAGTTGCGGGCCCGCGACGGTGTCGAGATTCCGGTTCAGGCGATCACCAGCTGGTCGGGCCGGGGCGCCGATGCCAACGGCCGGACGATCCTGCTGCCCAGCCCGCAGATGCTGAATGGCGAGGGTGACCGGTTTGCCCTTCAGGGCGCCTCCCGCCCGATGCGCCCGGACGGCGATCCGATGTTCGATGATGCCCCGTTCGGCGCCGTGCGTCTCGAAGGCGACCGCGTCGATGGCGCGATCATCCTCGATGCCAACCGGGCCCTGATGGAACTCAGCGGCGGGCGGGCGACGCCGGGCTCGCGGTTTGCCGATCTCTTCGTCTCCGACGAGGAAGGCCAGGATGCGCTGAGCAAGGCGCTCGTGCAGGCGGTCGACAAGCCGGTCTCGCTGCGCATCGCCGGTCAGGACGCCGCCCACGTCAACGTTTTCGTCACGCTGAACGCCGCCGGCCGGCCGTCGGTCGCCTATGTCGTCGATATCTCGGAACACCGCCTCCTCGAGCAACGCCTGGCGCATGGCGAAAAGATGCAGGCCATCGGCGGCATCGCCGGGCGCATCGCGCACGAGATCAACAACATGCTGCAGATCACGATGGGCAACCAGGAAGCGCTCGTCGCGCGCCATCCCGTGGGCGATCCGTCCTTCGACAATCTCAAGGCCATCAACGAGGCCACCGTGCGCTCGCGCGACCTGGTGCGCGGCCTGCTCGCTTATGCGCGCGAACAGACCTTCAAGCGCGAAGTGTTCAACACGACCGATTTCCTGACGGAATTCTCGATCCTGCTGCGCGGCGTCATCGACGAACGCATCACGCTCGAGGTCAACCATGGCCGCGACGTGCCGTGGATCCGCGCCGACAAGGGCCAGATCGAAACCGCGATCATCAACCTCGTGACCAATGCGCGCGATGCCATGTTGAGCCACCGCGACGGCGGCAAGCTGGTCATCCGCACCAGCCGCACCACCGGCCGCGATGCCCACGCGAAAGGCTTCGACTATGTCGAGGACGGCGATTACCTGCTGATCGAAGTGGAAGACAATGGCGGCGGTATTCCGAAGCCGCTGCAGGAAAAGATCTTCCAGCCCTTCTTCACCACCAAGGAAAAGGGTTACGGCACCGGTCTTGGCCTCGCGACCGTGTTCGGCATCATCAAACAGTCGGGCGGCTATATCCAGCCGGTCTCGACCGCCGGGAAGGGCACCAACTTCCACATCTACCTGCCCGCCCTGCCGGCGTCCGAAATTCCCGCGCCGGTCGACCACGCCGCCGAGCAGCGTGCCAGTGCGCGCCCGGTCGACCTGTCGGGCCGTGGCCGCATCCTGATCATCGAGGACGAAGCCGGCGTACGTGACATCGCCGTCTCGGTGCTGCGTTCGCGCGGCTACGAAGTCGAAGAGGCCGAAGACGGGGAAGAAGCGCTCGAGATCATCAACGCCAAGCCGGGCGAATTCGATCTGGTGATTTCGGACGTCGTGATGCCGGGCATGAATGGACCGACATTGATCAAGCAGGCCCGGGAAAAGCTCGGCCATGCCCGCGTCATCTTCATCTCGGGCTATGCCGAACAGGAACTCGCCAAGCAGCTGGACGACCGCGCGGTTTCCTTCCTGCCGAAGCCGTTCTCGGTTCGTCAGCTATCGGAGCTTGTGAAGCGCGAGATCGGGACGCCGCAGCAGGAAGCGGCTTAACGCGACCAGTGCGCGGCCAGCAGGCCGGCGAATTCTTCCGCGCGTTCGTGGCAGGCCCAGTGGCCGGCGCCTTGTGCGACGTGCAGCGGCACGTTCCACATCTTCGAGAAACGCTCCGCCACCGCGAGTTCAACGAACGGATCGGTTTCGCCCCAGAACAGCTGGCCGCGTTTCGGAAGGTTTGCCAGGTCATCGACCCAGGCGCCCCGGAAATTGAGGCCCAGCGCCGAACGATAAAGTTTCAGGATCGAGCGCCGCATCGTCATGTCGATATGGCCGACCTCCTCGCGCGCGAGACGCGCCGGCATGCCGCCCTCGATCAGACCCGCTTCAAGGCGCACCTTGTCGCGCATCCCCAGCATGACCAGTTCGCCGAGCAGCGGCGTTGCCCACATGCGCGCCGTCCGGTGGCCGGTATATTCCCGGTCGATCACGGCATTGGTCACGCACCAGCTCGAGACCAGTTCCGGCCGCATCGAGACGGCCCGCAGTGTCAGCAACGCCCCCCAGTCATGGCCAACAATGTGAACGGGCTCGCCCGCCGCCTCCATCTGCGCAACCAGCCAGTCGGCATAGGCGTCCTTCGTGCAGCTGAAGCCCGCAGGCAGGGGTGAGGCAAAGCCGGGCAGGGCGAGCGCGCGGTAGAAATCCGGTTGCAAGCCCAGCGCCTTGATCAGCGGCTGCCAAAGCGCCGCCGTGTCTGGAACACCGTGTACGAACAGGATCATTGTTCAGTCCCCCCAAAGTCAGACTACCCGTGATGCCGCCGACGGGCAATCGCTGGCCGGTCAGCCGGCAAAGTGCTTCTTCCGGGTCGACAATTGCCGGCCGATGAAATCGAGAAAGGCGCGCACTCGCGGATTGTTGCGCATGTCCGGATGGGTCAACAGCCAGAGGCCGGTGGCGTGCGGGGCGTCCATCAGATGGTCGAGGGCGACCAGTTCGGGCAGCCGGACGGCATAGGACTTGGGCAACAGCGCCACGCCGCGCCCGAGCCGGCAGGCCTCGGCAATGGCGATGAACGTGTCAGCCCTCAGTACACGGCGGTCCTTCGGGACATGCGCGTCGATCCAGCGGCCAGGCGGCGAATTGCTCATGTCGTCGCTGACCGTCAGCCAGGCATGCTCGTCGCGGCGCAGGCCGGCGTTCTGTGCAAGATAAGTGTGGCTCGCGAAAACGCCGAAGGCGAGGTCGCAGACCCGCCGGCCAATGAAATGGTCCGGCGGCGAATCCGAAGGCCGGATGGCGACATCCGCTTCCAGCTGGTCCAGCGCCAGCCGCCGGGTGGTCACTGACAGGTTGAGGCGCAAGGACGGATGCAGGGCCTGGAAGGCGTCGATCATTTCACTGACGCCGGACATGTAGATGGAATCCGTCGTTGTGATCGACAGGTTGCCGGCCAGCGTCTCGCCATCGGCCGGGGCGGGGGCGGTGCTGATGGCCGATTCCAGCGAACGCGCTGCCGCAAGGATGGGCTGCGCTTCCGCAAGTGGCTCATAGTGCGATCCGTTCCTCAGGAAGAGGCTGTAGCCGAGCCGTGTTTCAAGCGCTTTCACGCGGCGCTGAACCGTTGACCGGTCAACGCCGAGCAGCCGGCTCGTTTCAGCCAGCGACCCGGTGCGCGCGAGCACCGCGACAAAGCGATAATCGTCCCAATTCTGGACGTGCATTTTTGCCCCACCCCTGCGCAAAACTGCCGATGTGACCGCATTGACACACAGGCCATTGGTTAATTCAATAGCCTCATCGGAAGATGCTCGTTGCAAGGATTGTTCGGAAACGAATTTTCGCGGGAGACGGGAATCTTGCCCCGCAGAAGCGTGGCAGAACAGGTTTGAATCGGCGGTTGCGTGCGTCCCCACCCAGCGCGTGCCGTCTCAAGGGTCGCCTGCAAAGCCATTGTCCCCATAGGCTTTGCGGGCGGCCTTTATCACCTCATCCGGAGGCGCAGCTAGTTCGGGCCCGGGGGCTCCCAATAGGTATCCGCCGGGAAGACCTCGTCCATCGAGCCGGCAATCGACGGTCCGTAAACCGGGTTTGCCAGGATGAACCAGCCATTGCCCCACATCTGGTCGAAGGCCGGGCTGGCCGTCATCGCCTTGCGCGCCGGCGGCGCCAGCGTCCTGGCATTGAAGAGGTCGGCAATGTCGCCCAGCTGGTCGCCGACCAGCGCGACCACGCAATAGGTCTGGGAAATCGTCTCGCGCCGGCCGTCCTTGCCTGAGCCGCCCCAGTCATCGCCCCGCAGGAACAGCGTTGATCCGTGTACGAAGTCTCCGAGGCCTGCGGCGCTGAGCGTTGCCGCATTGCCTTCGGCGGTCTCCCGGCTGCGGTTGGTGTTGACGATCACTTCAACGCCGGCGGCGCGGATGCGGGCG
>JBGSOU010000097.1:0-1576 GCA_041739025.1 Hyphomonas sp. | reverse complement strand
GCCCGGCAGCAAGAGCGCCGTGCTGAAGGGCCTGACCTTCACCCTTGAGCCCGGTGACGTGCTCGGCGTGCTCGGCCCCAGCGCCGCCGGCAAATCCTCGCTCGCGCGCGTCCTGACCGGTGCCTGGCCCGTGATGTCGGGCCATGTCCGCTTTGACGGCGCCGACATTGCCAGCCTGCCCAGTGAAGCGCTCGGGCCGCAGATCGGTTACCTGCCGCAACAGGCCGACCTGTTGGCGGGAAGCGTGCGCGACAATATCGGCCGTTTCCGGGATGATGCGATGCCGGAGGCCATCATTGCCGCCGCGCAGGCCGCCGGATGCCACGAGATGATCCTGCGCCTGCCGAACGGTTACGACACCGAGATCGGCCTCGGCGGCGCCTATCTGTCGGCCGGCCAGCGCCAGCGCATCGGCCTCGCCCGCGCCCTGTTCGGGGCGCCAAAGCTGATCATCCTCGATGAGCCCAATTCGAACCTCGACGGGCCCGGCGAGCTCGCCCTTCAGTCCGCGATCGCCGCCGCGAAGGCCCGCGGCGCAACGGTGATCATCATCGCGCACCGCCCGAACGCCATCGTCCATTGCACGAAGCTGATGGTGCTCGACGAAGGCCGAATCCGTGAGTTCGGCCCGGCCGAGGAGGTTCTCGCCAAGGTCCTGCCGAAGCAGGCCGGCGCAAATGTCCGCACCATCCGTCCCGGCGAGGGCAATCATGGCTGACCTCGCCCTCACCGCACCTCAAGCGACCGGCGCCCGCGGCGGGCTGCTGCAGCAATACCTCTATGCGGGCTGGGGCATCATTGCCCTCGTGTTTGGCGGCCTTGTCGCCTGGTCGGTGTTCGCGCCGTTCGAAGGCGCCGTGCTGACCGCCGGCCAGATCTCGGTCGAATCCAACCAGCAGGCCGTACAACACCTGGAAGGCGGCATCGTGCGCGAAATCTATGTGCGCGAATCCGATCAGGTGACCGAGGGCCAGAAGCTGCTCGCCCTGGACGCCACCTCGACCGACGCCTCCCTTCAAGGGCTGGAAGCGCGCCTCGTCGGCCTGCTGGGCACCGAGGCCCGCCTGATCGCCGAGCGGGATGGCACAAACACGCTGACCCTCCGCCCCGGCTTCGAGGACTTTGCCCAGCGTAGCGACGTACAGGCCGTCTTTGCGTCCCAGAAATCGCTGATGTCAGCGCGCGGCAGCAATCTCGGCACGCAAGGCACGATCCTCCGTCAACGGATCGACCAGCTGAACACCCGCATCGCCGGCATGCAGAACGAGATCACGGCAAAGGATGACCAGATCGCCCTGGTCGAGGACGAGATCTCCCGGTTTGAGACGCTGATGGAGCGCGGCCAGGCGGTGATCACGCGCGTCCTTGCCCTGAAGCGCGACCGCGCCCGCCTGCAAGGCGAGCGGGATGCGCTGACCTCCGACATCGCCGCCACCCGCGTGCAGATCGGCGAAGCGCGCAGTGAGATTGCCCGGCTCGATCAGGACAATACGGAAACCGTGCTGACCGAACTGCGCGATGTGCAGACCCGTATCGACGAGCTCGCCGAAGAGCGCCGCAGCCTGCTCGACCGGTC
>JBGSOU010000051.1:0-8246 GCA_041739025.1 Hyphomonas sp. | reverse complement strand
AGCGCCTGGCTCAGCACGCCTTCGGCGCGCGCCATGTCGCCAGCCGTGTTGGCGGCCTGCGCCGCGTTGCGCGCGGCGATGACCTGCTGGAACGTCTCCTGCTCGTGCGCGGCGTAGCCTTTCACCGTTTCGACGAGGTTGGGGATCAGGTTCTGGCGTTGTTTCAGCTGCACGTCGACATCGGCGAAGGCCTGATTCACGCGCTGACGCTTCATCACGAGGCCGTTATAGATCAGGATGATCAGGCCGATGACCGCGACGATCGCCGCAAGTACAATGAGAACAGGATTCATGGGGTGCCCCTCCGGAAGACCTTGAGTGCCATGGCCTAACCGGGGCTGGGCCGTTTCGCAAGCAATATGCCCTGACGCTGCGGCAAGCGCCCCCCGGCCGGCCCGCCGCGCAGCGGAGGAAGTCCCCTAGCCCTTTCGGATGGAGGCGATAGTTTGGGAGACATGACAGATGCTGACGCCCTCGCCCACATGATCCGCAGTGCCTACCGTGTCGCCGTATTCACCGGCGCGGGAATCTCCACCGAAAGCGGGATTCCGGATTTCCGCTCGCCCGGCGGGGTCTGGTCGAAGATGCAGCCGATCATGTTTCAGGATTTCGTGGCCTCGCGCGACAAGCGCCGGGAAGCCTGGACGCGCGTGTTCAACAAGACCGCCGGATGGACAGGCGCCTCGCCGAATGCCGGACATTATGCCGTGGCCGACATGGTAAAGGCCGGCAAGGTTGCCGCCGTGATCACCCAGAACGTCGACAACCTGCACCAGGATTCCGGCGTGCCGGACAAGCAGGTCATCGAGGTGCATGGCAACGCGACCTATGCCAAATGCCTGACCTGCGGCAAACGCTACGAAATCGACGACCTGCGCCATCGCTGGGAAGCGGACGAGGACATCACCTGCATCTTCTGCACCGGCTTGATCAAGACCGCGACTATCTCCTTCGGCCAGCCGATGCCGGAGGCCGAAATGGAGCGCGCCAGCGAAGAGGCCGTGTTGTCGGACCTGTTCCTGGTGCTTGGCTCATCGCTGGTGGTCTACCCTGCGGCCGGCTTGCCCGTCACCGCAAAGCGCGCCGGATCGGCCCTGGTCATCATCAACCGCGAGCCGACAGACCTCGATCCGTACGCTGACCTTGTCCTGAACGCCGAGATCGGGCCGCTGATGACGGATGTGGTGGCGCGGCTTTAGACCCCTCTGCCCCGTGATCCTCCCTCCCTTCAGGGAGAGGAGACTTGAAGGCGCAGGGCCTACCCCGAGAACGTTCCGCCCTTCGGGAAGCCTTTCGGCACGACCTTGCCGGCCTGGGCGCGTTGGCCGCGCCAGCTTTTCCATTCCTCGAAGGCGCGGTGGCGCCCGCCGGTCATGACGATGAGGCCGTCGCGCTTGTCGAAGGTGATGAGGTCGGCCAGTTCGGACTTGCCGCTATAGGCCTGCAGCTTGTTGCCCTTGCCGCGTGACATCTCCGGCAGGTCCTTCAGCGCGAAAATCAGCATCTTGCGATTGGTGCCGACGACCGCGATCATGTCGCCGTCCACCGGCGCGCAGACGAGCAGCTGGCCTTCGCCCGTGTTGACCACCTGCTTGCCGGCCTTGCGGTTCGATTCCAGTTCCGATTCCGCGATCACGAAGCCATAGCCCGTGCTCGATGCCATCACGCGCTTGCGTTCCGGCTCCAGCTTGAACATCGCAACGAGGCCGACATTGTCCTCAAGCTCGATCGACAGGCGGATCGGCTCGCCATTGCCGCGCCCGCCCGGCAGCTTCTCCGCCGAGAGGATGAAGGCACGCCCATCGGACGACATGAAGACAAGCCGGTCAGTCGTCATGACCTCTTCCATGAAGGCCGGGCCATCGCCTTCCTTGAACTTGATCGTGTCCGGATCAAGACCGTGGCCTTTCATGCCGCGGATCCAGCCCTGCTGGGACAGGACCACGGTCACCGGCTCCTTCGGCCGAGAGGCTTCCAGCGCAGCGGCAAGGTCCACGTCCGGCGCCGCCTCGAAGGTCGCGCGGCGCTTGCCAAGCGGCGTGCCCGGATCAAATTCGTCGCGGGCCGATTTCAGGTCCTTCGACACGCGGGTCCATTGCTTGCGCGGCGATGCCAGCAGCGCGACGATCTCCTCGCGCTCTTCCTGCAACTTCTTGTGCTCGCCGCGGATCTCCATTTCCTCGAGCTTGCGCAGCGCGCGCAGACGGAGGTTCAGGATCGCTTCGGCTTGAACATCGGTCAGCTTGAACCGTTTCATCAGGACGGGTTTGGGCTCGTCCTCGGTCCGGATGATGCGGATCACTTCATCAATGTTGAGGAAGGCCACGAGATAGCCGTCCAGCAGGTGCAGCCGCTTCTCGATCTTGTCGAGGCGGAATTCCGAGCGGCGCACCAGCACTTCGCGGCGGTGATCAAGATAGGCTTGCAAAACGGCCTTCAGGCCCATCACCTGCGGCGCGCCCTTGTGCAGAACGTTCATGTTCAGGCTGAAGCGTGTTTCCAGATCGCAGGTCTTGAACAGGCTTTCCATCAGCACGTCCGGCTCGACCGTCTTGGCGCGCGGAACCAGCACGAGGCGCACATCCTCGGCGCTCTCGTCACGCACGTCTTCGAGCAGCGGAACCTTCTTGGCTTCCAGCAGTTCCGACAGCTTCTCCAGCAGGCGGGACTTCTGCACCTGGTAGGGAATCTCGGTGACGATGATCTGGTAGGTGCCCCGGCCCGTGTCCTCGACATGCCAGCGCGCCCGCATGCGGAAGCTGCCGCGCCCGGTCTCGTACGCTTCGAGCATCGCGGCCCGTTCCTCGACGATCACGCCGCCTGTCGGAAAGTCCGGGCCCTGAACAAATTCCATCAGCTCGGCCGTCGTCGCCTTCGGCTTTTCGATCAGCAGGCGCGCGGCGTCGATAACCTCGGCCACGTTGTGCGGCGGGATCGAGGTGGCCATGCCGACCGCGATGCCGGTCGCGCCGTTCGCCAGCAGGTTCGGATAGCCGGCCGGCAGAACCACGGGCTCTTCGTCATTCTCGGCATAGTTCGGGCGGAAATCGACCGCGTTCTCGTCGAGCCCGTCCATCATCAGCTCGGCCGCGCGCGTCATCCGCGCTTCGGTGTAGCGATAGGCGGCGGGGCTGTCGCCGTCGATGTTGCCGAAGTTGCCCTGCCCGTCGACCAGCGGATAGCGCACGTTGAAATCCTGCGCGAGGCGCACCAGCGTGTCGTAGATCGAGCTGTCACCATGCGGGTGATAGTTACCCATCACGTCGCCGACGATCTTGGCGCATTTGCGGTAGCCGCCCTCGGGATCGAGCCGCAGCACGCGCATGCCGTAGAGGAGGCGCCGCTGCACCGGCTAGTGGCCGTCGCGCACATCCGGCAATGCCCGGGCCGTGATGGTGGAGAGCGCATAGGCAAGATAGCGCTTCGACAGCGCCTCGCTCATGGTCTCGTTGATAATCCGCTCTTCGGGCGGCGGAGTGGGTCCGCGCTTCACCATTCTGGTCTCTTCTGCAGTTCGTGCCACATTCTGTGCCTGCCTGCGTTTTAGGGTCGATTCCGGCCCGCGTGCCAGCACTGGTTAACAGAAACAGGCGTTTGGTTAAGGAAAGGAAAAGGGTGAAGCTGCGCAAGGCCCTCACGCGCTATTTCACGCTGCTGGTCCTGCCGTCGGCGCTGGTGGTGGGCGTGTTCCTCCGGTTTGCGCCGCCCCAGCACAACCCGTTCATGCCGCTGGATCTGAACGACCGGCCGGGCCTGGCCTCGCATTTCAAGATGACCCAGCTGGAGCGCCACCCGGCCGCCTGCTTCGACACGCTGGATGCCTCGGGCGTGCTCTACACTGTGCTCGACGATTCGCCGCGCGGCGCGGCCTGCGGCCTGTATGACGCGCTGACGCTGGACCGCTCGCTGACGTCCTACTCTGCCACCCTCAGCATGACCTGCGGCCAGACCGCGTCCCTGTACATGTGGGAGCGTCATGTCGCACGGCCCGCAGCTGTGGAAATCTTCGGCTCGCCCCTCGCCCGGATCGAAACCTATGGGAGCTTTTCCTGCCGCAACATTGCCGGTACGGCCCGCAAGTCCGAACATGCCGGCGCCAATGCGGTCGACATTTCCGGCTTCCGGCTGGCGAATGGCCGCCTGATCACCGTCAAGACCCATTGGGACAAGGGCGGCCCCGAGGACCGGTTCCTGAAGCGGGTCCACAAGGGGGCCTGCGGAATCTTCTCGGTCACCCTGGGGCCGGATTACAACGCCGCCCATGCCGACCATTTCCATTTCGACATGGGCGATGCGCGGACCTGCGAATGAACGCCTCTTGCCAGCCCTTGCGTCACCGCCTCAGTGTCGGCGCAAACAACCATCCCGGGAGGATCATCATGAAGCTCATCAATTCCGTCGGCCCCAATCCGCACGTCGTGCGCATGTTCATGGCCGAGCGCGGCATCAGCCTGCCGCTTGAGGACATCGACATCATGACGGGCAAGAACCGGGAAGCCGGCTACCTGAAAACGAACCCGGCCGGCCAGTCGCCCTGCCTGGTGCTGGACGATGGCCAGATCGTCGCTGAAATCACCGCCATCTGCGAGTATCTCGATGAGAAATTCCCCGGTGACAGCCTGATCGGCAAGACACCGGAAGACCGCGCCCAGACACGCCGCTGGACGCGCTGGGTGGACCTCAACATCGCTGAGCCGCTCGCGTGCGGCTTTCGCTATTCCGAAGGCCTGCCGATGTTCCAGTCGCGCATGCGGTGCCTGCCGGAAGCCGCCGCCGGCCTCAAGGCCAAGGCGCAGGACGGCCTCGCCTTCATGGACGCGCAGCTCGCGACCCGCACGTTCGTTGCCGGCGAAACGTTCACGATGGCGGATGTGCTGCTGTTCTGCTTCCTCGCCTTCGGCAACGCGGTCGGCCAGCCGTTGAACCCGGAGCTGAAGCATGTCGGGCGCTGGTTTGCGGCGGTTGGCGCGAGGCCTAGCGCGAAGGCCTAAAGTCTGCTCAGCAGCCGGAGCACCAAGCGTTCCCGTTCCGGCGGGACGCCCCGGTGCACGGCCGCAAACAGGCGGTTCTCGAGGAAATGACCCGTCAGTTTCAGCCCGGCGGCAATGTCGCCGGGCATCACGGCTGCGCCGCTTCGCAGGAGAAAATCCGGTATCGCCAGCAAGCGGTCGATGTACGCTTCCGCCTCCGAGCCGCGCACCGCCCGCCCCGTGCGCGGCGAGACGTGGGTCAGCCCGTCATTGGCGCCACTGATGGCGCATTCTTCCAGATCGAGTCCAAAGCCGAGCGCGGACAACAGGCCGAGTTCCCAGCGCACGTAGAGCGCCGGCCAGATATCCGGATTTCCCAATTCGTCCAGCAGCAGCGACGTCGCCTCATACAGGTTCGAGCCCGCCGCATCGCCCTCGTTCATGCTCGCCCGCAGGATCGCCGTGATGGCCGAAACCGCCGCCAGGGCGGCCGCATCCTCGAGCAGGCGCGAGGCGCGCTCGCGGCGGGCTTCTGCCACGTCAAACCGCCCCAGTTGATCGTCCAGCCGGCCAGACCAGGCGAGCGCCAGCGTGTTGCCGGCATCATACTGCCCGCGCCGTTTGCGCGACGCCCCACCATAAACGAGTCCGGACCGGCGGCCCCGGGTTGCGGTGAGGACATCGAGAATAAGGCCGCCCTCGCCGAAGCGGCGCCCGCCGAGCACGATGCCGTCATCCGACCAGTTCACAATAAAGCCCCCTCCCCCTCTAGCGGAGAGGGGGGTGACGGAGAACAGCGCCCGAAACCTTGTGCAACCGTGCAGGGGTCGCGCCCCCGCATCCCCGCCCCTCTCCCAAGGGAGCGGGGAGACGGACAGCGAGAGCCGCTAGACATCAAACTCCAGCCCGAACCCGGAATAGTTCTCCCGCTTCTCCTGCCAGCGTTCGTCGATCTTGACGAACAGGAACAGGTGCACAGGGCGACCCATCATTTCTGTCAGTTCCACCCGGGCCTGCCGGCCGATTTCCTTGATCTGCGCGCCGCCCTTGCCCAGCACCATCGCTTTGTGGCCTTCACGCCCGACAATGATCACCTGCTGTACACGGACGGATCCGTCCTTGCGCTCTTCCCAGCTCTCGGTCTCAACGGTCAACTGGTAGGGCAATTCCTGATGCAACCGCAGCATCAACTTCTCGCGCGTCACTTCCGCCGCGAGCACCCGCATTGGCAGGTCCGCCACCTGATCCGGCGGATAGAGCGCCTCGCCCTCCGGCATTCGGGACGCAATTGCGGCGCTGAGCTTGTCGATGCCGTCGCCCTTCTCCGCCGAGATCATGAAGATCTCCTCATACACCCCCTCGGCGCTGAGCGCCGCCATCACGGGCAGCACGCGGTCATGCGGAAAGAGGTCGATCTTGTTCAGCGCCAGGATCGCCCGCTTGCCGGCATCCTTCAGCTGCTGGATCACGCGGCGGTCATCATCGAGCGAGTGACGCTGGGCGCCGCTCGTATGGCCTTCATGCTCGGCGACCCAGGCCGAGGCATCAATCAGGTGCACCACGGCGTCGGCATCATCCGCGCCGCCCCAGGCCGCTTTCACCATCGCCCGGTCGAGCCGGCGCTTGGCGACGAAAATGCCGGGCGTATCGACGATCACCACCTGGGCCGTGCCCACCTGCGCTACCCCGCGCACAGGAAAGCGCGTCGTCTGCACCTTGTGCGTGACGATGGCGACCTTCGCGCCGACCAGCCGGTTTGTGAGCGTGGATTTGCCCGCATTCGGGGCGCCGATGATGGCGCAGAACCCGGCATGCGTTACGGTTTGCTCGCTCATGTATTTCCTTTCAATTGTTCCAGCATCCGCGCGGCGGCATGTCGCTCGGCGTCGCGCTTGGAGGCTCCTGTGGCCGCAGCATGCCCGTGCGGCGCAATGCGGACTTCGACTTCATAGACAGGGGCATGATCCGGCCCGGACCGGCTCGTCACCACATATTCCGGGAGCGGATGACCCTGCCCCTGAACGAGTTCCTGCAGCAGCGTTTTGGGATCCTTGGTCTCGGCCGGACCGCTGTTGAACTGGGGCGCCCAGCCCTTCTCGATGAACTTGCGCGCTGCGCCGAGACCACCGTCCAGATAGATCGCGGCAATCACCGCTTCGCAGGCATCGCCCAGCGTCGACTCGCGCTCGCGCCCGCCGCTCGACACTTCATTGTCGGACATCAGCAGAAACCGGTTGAGCCCGGTGAAGCGGAAGGCTTCGGCGCACGCGCCCTTCTTGACCAGCCGGTTGAGACGCGGCGCAAGTTCGCCCTCGGTCTCGTTGCGGCGCCGGTCGATCAGGCGCTCGGCGATGACGAGGTTCAGCACCCGGTCACCCAGGAATTCCAGACGCTGATTGGCATGCTGCAGCGATTCCGCCGCGCTCACTGCGCTTGGATGCGTCAACCCGCGCACGAGGAGGCTCTTGTCCTTGAACCGGTAGCCGCACGCCTCTTCCGCGCCGGTCAGCGCCTCGTCGCTGAGCCCGGGCCGGACCGCTTTCGCAGCCGCGCGCTGGCGCGTGCGTTTGGGCCGGGCCGCGTTCATGATGCATCCAGGGGCAAGGCCTCGATGATCACCTGAGCTTCCGCCCACGGATGATCATCGGTCAGCGTCAGGTGCACCAGCGCCTTGTAGCCGGGCGGCGTCATGCGGAAGAGGCGCGCCGCCGCGCCGCCCGTCAGTTCAAAGCCCGGCTTGCCGGACGGCAGGTTCACCACGCCGAGATGTTTCCAGTGGACGCCGGCGCGCGGCACGCCGGTGCCCAGCGCCTTGGCGCAGGCCTCCTTGGCGGCAAACCGCTTCGCATAGGTCTCCGCCACACGGCGCCGGCCCCGGGCCTTGGCAATCTCGTAGGGCGTGAATAAGCGCTCCTCGAAGCGCGCGCCGAACCGGTCAAGCGAGCGCTGGATGCGCTCGATATTGCACAGATCGTTGCCGATGCCGATGATCATGCCGCCACCGCTGCGCCGCGCGCGATGTCCATCTGGCGCCGCATCTCGCGAATGGCTGCGTCGAGGCCGATGAAAATCGCCTCGCCGATCAGGAAGTGGCCGATGTTCAGCTCCGCGAGTTCAGGAATGGCTGCAACCGGGCCGACATTGTCGAAGGTCAGACCATGCCCCGCATGCGGCTCAATGCCCCGGCGGCGCGCATCGGCCGCCGCAAACTTCAACCGCTCCAGTTCCGGCGCCGCGGCCTCTGCGCCGCCCGCAAGCCACAGCTCCGCATATTTG
>JBGSOU010000028.1:0-2467 GCA_041739025.1 Hyphomonas sp. | reverse complement strand
GGCTTGGCGGGGCGGGGGGCATCGTCGTCATCGCCTGGCTCGTCGCCGTCCTCGTCATCATGGCCGGATTCTGCGTCGGCATCGGTCTCGTCGCCGTGATCGTGATCATGGTCGTCATGCGCGTGATCGTGGTCGCCACGCTCCAGCTCGGCGGCAACACCATGCGGAACGTACGGGCCGTCATCATCGTCATCGTCCTCGATGGCGGCGGCGGCTTCCTCGGCAGCTTCGCGCAGCAGGGCCTCCCGGTCCTCGGCGGGCAGCTGGTAATAGTCCGGGTGGATCTCGCTGAAGGCAAGGAAACCGTGGCGGTTGCCGCCATATTCGACAAACGCCGCCTGGAGCGAGGGCTCCACCCGGGTCACTTTGGCGAGATAGATGTTGCCGCGGAGTTGTTCGCTGCCGGTTGATTCGAAGTCGAAATCGTCAACCTGGCCGTTATTTACGATGGCCACCCGCGTTTCTTCGGGATGGGCGGCGTCGATAAGCATCAATCTGCTCATGTAACAGAACCTTTCGGTCCGGCGCGGCGGGCCAGGGCGCAGTGCGCCTCGGTTGGCCCCGAAGGCCGGAAATGTGATTTGAGGGGAATGCCACGTCAGACGGCTCCGCGAATCGCGTTGGCGACCCGGCGGTTCCTGTAGTGACGGCGGCACAGTTGCGCATTGATCCTTGCTTTCCGGAGCGCGCGGCCCGCTTGCCTTTCCGGGGAAGCCGGGATGGTGCGCGCTAGAGGGAAACCTTCGGGCCAGCCCTTCCGGACGGCCACGGGACGATAGTGCCCAATTTCGACCGGAAATGAAAGAGCCAAATTCCGAACGGGAACAGGACCGCAGCTAAGACGCGGTCAAGCGAAGGTTAATCTTCCCGTGTCTAAGAGGTCAGGATCCCCTTCTGCCTCCGACTGCCAGGCTGCGCTCCGCCCCGATGATGAGATTTCTGTCCATCCTGTTGATAATGCTGGGATTTGCCTGTCTTTCTCCGGCGGTGGCAGATGTCACGCAGGTGCGGATCGTGGGGGACGGTGCGCCAACCCGGATCACGATCTGGACCGATGTGGCCGAAACGGCAGAGGGTTTGGTCACAGAAGGGCCCGGGGAACGCAAGGTTGTGCTTTTGCTCGCCCAGAACGGGTATTCTGCCGCCGGTGAAGGCAATGGCGGGGTCGAGTCCTGGTCGCTGGAGCCGGGCCGCCTCGAGTTTTCGCTGGACCGGCCGATGGCGGTGACCCGCATGTTGCGCCTGCCGCCCACCGGCAAGGAGCGCGCCTACCGGGTCATTCTGGACCTCGATATGATCTCCCCGGCCCGGTTCACGGTTGCCGCGCGCCGCGACACCAAGAAACTCGCCAAGCTTGAAACCCAGTTCGCCGAGGCCCGTGCCGACGCCACAAGGCTCGCCGGGGCGGTGTCTCCGGCCCGTAAGCCGTCCGGCCCCCGCAAACACGTCATCGTGATCGATGCCGGGCATGGCGGCAAGGATCCGGGCGCGCTGGCGGTTACCGGCGGCAAGGAGCGCGACATCACCCTGAAGGCCGCGCTGGCCCTGCGCGACCTGTTGGAGAAGTCCGGCAAGTACGAAGTGCGCCTGACGCGCGACACGGATGTCTATATCGAGCACGAAGACCGGGTGACGCTGGCCCGCAACTGGGGCGCCGCGCTGTTCATTTCGCTGCATGCGGATGCGGCAGGCTCGCCCGGTGTTTCCGGCGCGTCGGTCTACACGATCTCCGCGCGCGGCGAATCACGGATTGACCGGGAATCGAGCAAGAACGACTGGAAAATCGCCATCGAGGACGGCACGCCGGGCCAGTTGAACGGCTTGCTCGAGGATCTGGTGAAGCGTGAAACGAAGACCAGGTCGGCGGAATTCGCTGAACTCCTGCTGCCCGAACTGGCCGCTGCCGGGCCGGTTCTGCGCAACACGCACCGCAATGCCGGCTATTACGTGCTGCTCGCGCCCGACGTGCCGGCAGTTCTGGTCGAACTCGGCTTTCTCACCAATGCAGAAGATGCCAAGCGCCTGCAGTCCGACAAGGGGCGCAAGGCGGCGGTGACGGCGATCGCCTCGGCCATCGACACCTATTTCGACCAGCAGGACCTGCGCCTCGCCTCGAACTGAGCGCGCCGCTGCAGCGGCTGGCCCCTTGCCGCATCTGCCGGATGCTGCGAATTTCAAGCCATGAAACGTTTCAAGGTCTTGCTGGCGCTTGCGCCGCTGTGGTTTTCGGCGGCCTGCGCCACGGGCAATTTTGGCGGCACGTCCTATCCCGCCGGGGACCAGCCGGCGGAAGCGCGCGCCTATGGCGACTTCATGATCGCCCGCGTGGCGGCGCTGACGAATGATCCGGAAATGGCGGCCCGCCACTATGCTTCGGCGATTTCGACGGCGCCGGAAGCGCTGGATGTTGCCGAGCGCGCGGTGTTCTCGGCCTTGCTGGCGGGCGACTACGGCCTCGCGGCGGGCA
>JBGSOU010000027.1:0-4809 GCA_041739025.1 Hyphomonas sp. | reverse complement strand
CAGGCGGCCACGGGTTTGGTCTGCGCGGCATCGCCGGGACACCGCGCGAAGTGTGGCCGGAGCTGATAACGGGGTGGGGCAGGGCGAAGGGCATCTTCCCCGGCGATGCGAACGCGTCCCGCCGGCAAGGATAACGCGGCGCCTCATTCCCCGGCCGCGCGCGAGCCCATGGCGAGCCGGTATCGAGCCAGATTGAACCACTTTGCGCCCCCGGATGAGCCGCGCTGGAACGGGGATGGACCCGCTTGGCCCCGCGAAGAACCCACCTGAGCGGTGTCCCGGCAGTTTTCCTCCCCCGGAAGTTGTGGTTCACACGCAATCAGGCGAAGTCCGGCGGCGTTTTGCACGGAACTTGCAGAATTTCGCGCGGCAGGGCGCTTTCGAGGCGCCGGTATAGTTAAAGGACAATAGTCATGCACCTTGAGCGTCGCATCCTGATCACCGGCGGGGCCGGCTTCATCGGCTCGTTTCTCTGCGAGCGGCTGCTCGAGGCGGGCGCCAACGTGATCTGCGCCGACAACTTCTTCACGGGGACGCGCACCAATATCGCACACCTGCAGAACCACCCGCGCTTCGAGATGATGCGCCATGACGTCTGCTTCCCGCTCTATGTCGAGGTCGACGAGATCTACAACATGGCGTGCCCGGCAAGCCCGATCCACTACCAGTTCGACCCCGTCCAGACGACCAAGACCTCGGTTCATGGCGCTATCAACATGCTCGGCCTCGCCAAGCGTGTGAAGGCCAAGATCCTTCAGGCCTCGACGTCGGAAGTGTATGGCGACCCGGCGGTCCACCCGCAGCCGGAAGAGTATTGGGGCAACGTCAACCCGATCGGTCCGCGCTCCTGCTATGATGAAGGCAAGCGCTGCGCCGAGACGCTGTTCTTCGACTATCACCGCCAGCACAAGCTGCGCATCAAGGTGGCCCGGATCTTCAACACCTACGGCCCTCGCATGCATCCGAATGACGGGCGCGTGGTGTCGAACTTCATCGTCCAGGCACTGAAGGGCGAAGACATCACCCTGTACGGCGACGGCCAGCAGACGCGCAGCTTCTGCTATGTCGACGATCTCGTGCGCGGCCTCATCAGCCTGATGAACACCGGCGATGAGGTCACCGGACCGATCAATATCGGCAATCCGGGCGAATTCACGATCCGCCAGCTGGCCGAACAGGTCATCGAACTGACCGGCTCGAAGTCCAAACTGGTGTTCATGCCGCTGCCGCAGGATGACCCGAAACAGCGCAAGCCGAACATCGAGAAGGCGCAGGAAATCCTCGGCTGGGAACCCACCATCCAGTTGCGGGACGGCCTGACCAAGACGATCGCCTATTTCGACGGCATGCTGTCGGGAAAAATGGCCGCCCTGTAGAGGCTGAAGCAGCGGGGAGGCATCAACCGGAAGTCGATGACGCTGTGTCACATGCATTTTTGGGTTGACGTCTTTCCGCGCTGGGATCAGATCGGGATCAGTTGGTGACTGCCCCGATCCCGGGGCGCCTCCGGGTGAGATCCTATGTCTATTGATCGTCTGGATTGGGATTCGCTTCGCGTCTTCCGCGTTGTCGCCGAGTTGCTGAGCATGAGCGCGGCGGCCGCACGGCTTGGCGAGTCTCCGCCGACGATCAGCCGCAAGATCGACGATCTCGAACGCAACCTCGGCTCGAAGGTGTTCCTGCGCTCGACCCGGGGGGTTGAGCTGACCGACATCGGCAAGCAGGTGCTGCGCTATGCCGAACAGATGGCCGCTCTGGCTGAGAAGCTCACCTTCGAGACCGGATCCCGGGGCGCGCCGGTCACCGGCACGATCACGTTGCGGACCGGCGATGGCGTTGGCCCGTACTGGATCGCGCCGCGCCTCTCGGCGTTCCACCAGCAGAACCCGAAAATCCAGGTCCGGATGCTGGTGAGCGAAGAGACGCTGGATCCACAAGCAGAGGACGAGGATGACGATTCCGACGACATCGCCATCACGTTCGCCGAGCCGCGCGGCAACCAGAAGATCGCCCACAAGCTGGGTGTTCAGCACTATGTCGGCTTCGCGTCGAAGGATTACCTTGCCGAATTCGGCACGCCGGACAGCCTGGTGGACTATTACAAGCACCGCTGCATCCTGCACTCGTCCTACGTTCATCAGGTGGAGCGCTGGGCGCCGCGTATGTCCGAACTTCGCAAGATGGTCGACTTTGCCTTCATCACGAATTCGGGCACCGCGATCGTGGAATCCTGCGCCAAAGGCGGCGGGATCGGAATCCTGCCCTCGTTCATGTCGGTGATTGATCCCCGGCTTGTAGCCTTGGAGTTGCCCGAGATTGCGCCGATCCGGTTCTGGATCAGTTATTCGGAGCGGGTGCGCCGCTTGCCGCAGGGCGCCTTGCTGATCGACTGGATCCGCCGGTTGTTCGCCAGCGACGAGGCGCGCTGGTTCGACGACGAGTTCATCCACCCCCGCGATTACGCGGCGAAGGTGCGTCCCCTGCATCCCACGTCCCGGCGTGAGGCCTGAGGTCACCTGCGAGCCGGGCTTGTTCGGGACGAGTGACGTCATATTGTAGCGGGCTAAGGCGCGCAGGGATCTTGCGCGGCCTGCCAGCCACGGGGAAGAACCATCGATACGCAAGAGCGTCGGCCCGCAACGATCATTGATGTCGCGCGCGAGGCGGGCGTTTCGTTCAAGACGGTGAGCCGCGTCCTGAACGGTGAGCCCAATGTGCGCGAACCGACCCGGGTGCGCGTGATGGATGCCGTGCGGCTGCTGGGCTACCGCGCCAATCCGTTTGCCCGCAGTCTCAGGGCCGCGCAAAGCCGCCTCATTGCGGTGTATTTTTCCGACCCGTCGCGGAACTATACCAGCGAGATTCAGATCGGCGTGCTTCAGCGCTGCAATGCCGAAGGGTTCAACGCGATCTTCGAACAGGCGACCGGCGGGCTGGACAGCCTGGTGTCGTTGCGCGGCCAGCCGAACCTGGCCGGTGTCATCCTGGTGCCGCCGCTGACCGAGGACGCCGCGCTGGTCCGCCACCTGGTTCAGGCGGGAATACCGTTCGTGCGCCTCGCGCCGCTGGAAACGGCCGGCGAGGCCGGGCATGTGAGCATGGACGATGAAGGCGCCGCCGGGGAGATGGTGGACTACCTCGTCGCGCTGGGGCACCGCCGGATCGGCTTCATCGCGGGTCCGGAAGACCATCCCCAGTCGAGATTGCGGGAAGCGGGTTTCCTGAAAGGGCTCGCCCGGCACGGGATTGACCCGGTGCCGGAGCTGATCTGCCGGGGCAATTTCCATTTCGAGACGGGCCTGCGGATTTCGGAAACCCTGCTGGCCTTGCCCGCGCCGCCGACCGCGATCTTTGCCAGCAATGACGACATGGCGGCCGGGGTGTTGTCGGCCGCCTACCGGAAGGGAATCCGCGTGCCGGAGGACCTGTCGGTTGCGGGCTTTGACGATACGCCGCTGGCCTCGGTCGTCGCGCCGTCGCTAACGACGATCTACCAGCCCATCCGGGAACTCGCCGGCAAGGCGGCGGACATGCTGTTCGGCGGAGTCGAGCGGGGGGCGGACCGGTCCATCGTGCTGGCACACCGCCTGGTCGTGCGCGAGACGACTGCGCCGCCGAAGGCCTGAACGCGGCAATGCTGGGCATTTCCGGCGCGGCGGGATTGGTGTAAGCGCCCGGGCGATGAACACGATCAAGCCGCTCGACCATATCGCCAATACCAAAGCCTATGTGCCCGGCGGCAAGCTGCAGGGTGCGGCCGGCCCCGTGGCGATGCTGGCCTCCAACGAGAACCCCTTCGGGCCGAGCCCGCTGGCGGTCGAGGCAATCCGCGCGGCGGCGCAGGCAGGGCTGCAGATCTATCCGGATCCCGATTACGGCGCCCTGCGCGCGGCGATTGCGGCCGCCAAGGGCATCGCCGATCCCGGCCGGATTGTCACGTCTGCCGGCTCGGACGAGATCATCCACCTGCTCACCCAGTGTTATGCCGGACCGGGCGACGAGGTCTTGTTCACCGAGCATGCTTTCTCGATGTACGAAGTTTCGGCGCGCGGTCACGGGGCGAGCGCCGTGAAGGCGCCTGAAACGGACATGATGGCGGGGGTGAATTCCATCCTCGGCGCGGTGTCGCCGCGCACCCGGATCCTGTTCCTGGCCAACCCCAACAACCCGACCGGCACGATGCTGTCCGTCGATGCGCTGAAGGCGCTTCAGGACGCGTTGCCGCCGCATGTGCTGTTCGTCGTCGATGGTGCGTATTCGGAGTATCTGGGGCCGGGCTACGAGGCGGAGCTGCGCGACCTGGTGGATCGCCGCGACACGACCGTGATGATGCGCACCTTCTCGAAAATCTACGGCCTTGCGGCGGCCCGTCTCGGCTGGGCCTACATGCCCCGGCCCATTGCAGACACGTTCCAGCGCATTCGCGGGCCATTCAATGTCAACGCGCTGGCCGCGGCGGCGGGCATCGCCAGCGTCGGGGACGAGGCTTTCCTCAAGCTGTCGCGCGACCACAACACGCAGTGGCGTTCGGCGATGACCGAGGCGCTGAATGCGATGGGGCTGGCGACGCCCGAATCACATGCGAATTTCGTGGTGCCGGAATTCGGATCGGCGGCGCGGGCGGCCGAGGCAAACCAGTTCCTGAAGGATGCCGACATCCTCGTGCGCGCCATCGGCGGCTATGGCCTGCCGTCAAAGCTTCGGATCACGGTGGGCAGCGCCGGGGACAATACCCGCGTGCTCGACGCCCTCGGCGCCTTCACCGCGAAACGCTGAGATTGTCGATCAGGCGCGTGCGGCCCAGCCAGC
>JBGSOU010000568.1:0-7184 GCA_041739025.1 Hyphomonas sp. | reverse complement strand
ACTGGGACGCCATGCTCACGGCGCGCGGCACGATTGCGGCGGCCTGCGCGGCCGCCGGCGTGCCGGCCTATGATGTGCCCTATCTCGATACGCCGGATACGGACGGCCTCATCGCTTCGACCCGCAAGGCCAAGGCGATGGGGTTTGCGGGGCGCGCCTGCATCCATCCCGGTCAGGTCGAGCCGGTGAATGCGGCGTTCACGCCGACCCCAGAAGAAGTCGCCGAAGCCCGGGCGGTTCTGGCGGCAATGGCCGCAGCCAGTGGCGGTGTCGCGCTGCACAAGGGCAAAATGATCGACCGGCCTGTGGTGCTCGCCGCAGAGCGCGTGCTGTCACGGGTTAGTCCGGGCTGACAGACCGCGTGCTAAAGTCGCCGGATTGATGCAAGGAGTGCTGATTGATGTTCCGGATTTTGATGATCGTGGGCGCCGCGATGGCGGTGCTATCGGCCTGCGTCGCCGGGCCTTCGGGCCGGGCGAAGAATGCCCCGCCGCTTGAAGCGGTCGCCTCCGTAGATGTCGCCCGTTACATGGGCCTCTGGTACGAGATTGCGCGCTATCCGACGAGTTTCCAGAAGGAATGCGAGGGCACGACCGCCGAATACACTGCGCGCGCGGACGGCCGGGTGGATGTGCTGAATACCTGCCGCTTCGGCACGAAGGACGGCGCGCCGCGTTCGGCCGAGGCCGTGGCCCGCGTGATGGAGGGCTCGAACGGGGCGCGTCTCTTCGTGAACTTTGCGCCCGTTCCGCTGCCGGCCGGCCGGGGAAACTACTGGGTCCTGCATCTCGATGAGGATTACCAGCATGCCTTGATCGGCGAGCCATCGGGCCGCTTCCTTTGGATGCTGTCGCGCACCCCCACGGTTTCGCCGGAGGTTCGCGCCGAGCTGAATTCTGCCGCAGTGGCGGCAGGCTACGATCTCAGCCTGCTGAAGGAAACCGTGCAGAAGTAAGGCCGCCTCCCTTGAGGGAGGCGGGCTGAAAACCAGAGCGCGATCAGCTGAAGGTGAAGTCCGACGGGTCGGCCGTGCGGGTGCGGTTCCAGTAGTCGATCAGGCGGAAGGGCCAGTTCTGGGCAACGCGGCCGTGCGCGTTGCGATACCAGGTATTGGCCTCGGCATAGCCCCACGGCATCTCGGCGTTGGCGGCATCGACCTCGGCGTTGAAGGTGTCGAAAACGTCGCGCTTCACCTCGAAGGCGCTTGCTTTCTGGTTCTGCAGCATCTTCACGCAGCTGACGATGTAGTTGGCTTCGCATTCCGAGAAGAAGATGATCGAGCCGTTGACGACAATGTTTGTGTTCGGACCATACATGATGAAGAAGTTCGGATAGCCCGGCAGGGTGAGGCCGAGATAGGCGCGCGCGTCACCGCCCCAGACATCGTGCAGGGACTGGCCGCCCTTGCCCTTGATCTCCATCGGAACGAGGAAGTCTGAAGCCTTGAAGCCGGTGCCATAGATGAGGGCGTCGAACGCGAGGTCGCGCCCGTCCTGCATCCGGATGCCGGTTTCGGTGATCCGGGCGATGGCGCGGGTTTCGAGCGTGACATTGTCGCGCTTGAGGGCTGCCGCCCAGACTCCATTGTCGCGGATCGAGCGCTTGCCGGAGATGTGGAAGTTCGGCGTCAGGGCGGCGGTCAGGTCCGGCCGCCCTTCCGTCTGCTCTCGGATGTATTGCTCCACACCTTCGCGCAGCGCAGCGGCGTCTGCGTTGGGCGCGTAATCGAGCCGGTTGTAGCTGGGATCCTTGATCAGGTAGGCGAGGGGCCCATCCGCCATCGCGATGAATAGGAAGAAGCGGTACCAGACCTGATAGAATGGTACATCGGCAAGGAGAAGGTGTTTCCCGTCGGTGATGTAGTCATGATAGTCCGGCGTGGGCGCCAGCCAGCCGGCGGTGCGCTGGAAGACCGTCAGGTGACTGACCTTCGGGGCGATTTCCGGCACGAACTGGATGGCGGAGCAGCCAGTGCCGATGACGCCGACGCGCTTGCCGTCCAGATCCGCCGAATGGTCCCAGCGGGCGGAGTGGAAGGCGGGACCCTTGAACGTGCCGATACCGTCAATGTCCGGCAGTTTAGGCTGGTTCAGTTGGCCGACCGCGCTGATGACGGCGTTGGAGACGAGCGTCTCTTCCTTTCCGTCTTTCGTGCGGGTGCGGACGGTCCAGGTGGCGGCGGCTTCGTCCCAGGCTGCGCTGACCACTTCGGTATTGAAGCGGATCGACTTGTAGAGGTCATGCTTCTTCGCAACGCCCTTGAAATAGGCGAGCAACTGGTCCTGCGTCGAGAAGTGCTGCGGCCAGGCGTGATCGGCCTCGAAGGAATAGGAATAGAGGTGGTTCGGATTGTCAACGCGGCAACCCGGATAGGTGTTGTCGAACCAGGTGCCACCGACTTCGGGATTCTTCTCCAGGATTTCGAAGGCGATACCGGCTTCCTTGAGGGCGATCGCCGAGGCGATGCCGGACATGCCTGCGCCGATGATCAACACCTTGAAGGCGGCGGCCTGCGCACGGTCAAGCGCGATGCCCTTGCCGGGCTTCAGGTTTTCGCGCCCGTCGAGGGCGAGTTCGTGCATGGCGAAATTGACGTATTCGTCGGGGATGGGCTGCGTCGCACAATAGTCCATCATGCGTTTCAGGGTCGGCGTATCGGGTTTCGGCACGATCTTGCCGGTTTCCCAATAGGCCAGCATGGCCTTGAACACGGCGTCGCGCAGCTCGGCCTTCGCATCTTCTGAAAGGCCGCCATCCGGATCGCCGCCAATTGCCTGATAGGCGGGCTGGTAGCGCGCCGAGAGGAAAGACGTGTCGCCCGTCAGATGCACCAGAACCAGCGCCAGCGTGGGGTGATGGGCATGCTCGAGCGCGGCCCGAAGGCGCGCTTCATCGTGTCCGGTGACAGTGTCGGCCATGCTTGGATCCTCCGAAGTGTTTTCTAGTTGCGGGGATCGTCTCAGAGGCGGCGAGCTTGTCAAGCGGTGGCGCGGGGGCAGGGGCTCGGCTGGCGCGAAACGCTTTTCATTCGCCGAGCGCTGCGTTAGACAGCCGGCCGCAGCAGAAACTGAAGAAAACCAAGAGGGTCACGCCATGGCCGGCCATAGCAAATGGGCGAACATCCAGCACCGCAAGGGCAAACAGGACAAGAAGCGCGCCGTTCTGTTCTCGCGCCTGTCGAAGGAAATCACGGTCGCCTCGAAGATGGGCGGGCCGGATCCCAACATGAACCCGCGCCTGCGCCTGGCCGTCCAGAACGCCAAGGGCGCCTCGGTGCCGAAGGACAACATCCAGCGCGCCATCGACAAGGGCCAGAGCGGCGGCGGCGCCGACTATGCCGATATCCGCTATGAAGGCGTCGGCCCGGGCGGCGTGGGCATCATCATCGAAGCCTCCACCGACAACAAGAACCGCACGGCAACCGATGTGCGCTCGGCCTTCACCAAGAGCGGCGGCGCGCTCGGCACCACCGGGTCGGTGTCGTTCAATTTCGACCAGCTGGGCGAGTTCGAGTACGGCCCTGAAGCGGGCAGCGCCGATGCCGTGATGGAAGCGGCGATCATGGCGGGCGCTCAGGATGTGGAATCCGACGAGGAAAGCCACTGGATTTATACGGCGCGCGAAGATTTCGCGGCCGTCGGCGCGGCGCTCGCCGAGGCGTTTGGAAGCAAGGTCGAGCCGCGATCGGCCAAGATCATCTGGAAGCCGAAGGTCAATGTCGCCGTCAGCGGTGACGCGGCAGACCAGCTGATGAAGCTGCTCGATGTGCTCGACGAGCTCGACGACGTGCAGAACGTGTTCGACAATTCGGAACTGTCGGAAGAGGAAATGGCGCGGCTGGCGGGCTAGAACCGAAGCTGCCGGTGAACGGGGATATCATGCGGATTGCCATGGCTTCGGATCATGCCGCCGTCGGGCTGAAGACCGCGCTGGCGGACTGGCTGCGCGCGGAAGGCCATGATGTCGAAGATCTGGGTACGGATGGCGAGTCCAGCGTCGATTATCCGGATTTCGGTTACAAGCTCGCCGCGCATGTCGCTTCCGGCAAGGCCGAGCGGGGCATCGCGCTCTGCGGCACGGGCATCGGTATCTCCATTGCGGTGAACCGTCATCCGGAGATGCGCTGCGCCCTCGTCTCCGAGCCGCTTTCGGCTGCACTTTCGCGCGAGCACAATGATGCCAACGTCATCGCCATGGGCGCGCGCATGATCGGTATCGAAATGGCCAAGGCTTGCCTCACGGCCTTCCTGAGCACGCCCTTTGGCGGCGACCGGCACGCCCGCCGCGTCGCCAAGCTGGGCAAGGCATCGGCATAGACCCACCCGGCGAGGCCCCCCATGATTGCCGTTGAACATCCCACCGAAGCCGACTTTGACGTGCTGCATCCGATGCTGAGGGAGACGTACTGGTCGCCCGGCATTCCCCGGGACACCGTCGAACGCGCCTGTGCCCACTCGCTGTGCGCTGTGGCGCGCGATGAGGCCGGTACGCTGATCGGCTTTGCCCGCGCGGTTACGGACCGGGCCGTCTTTGCCTGGCTGTGCGACGTGATCATCGCCCCTGCTCATCGCGGCAAGGGCCTCGGCCGCGGTCTCGTCCGTGTCCTGATGGAGCATCCGGAGACGCAGACAGTCCGCCGCTGGATGCTCGGTACGCTTGATGCGCACGGCGTTTATGCTGAACTGGGCTTCGGACCGGTCAAGGCGCCTGAGCGCCTGATGGAAGTGATCAAGGCGGCGCATTATGCCGCGCCAAAGCACTGAGGCCGCTGGCGGCGGGCGTGTCGAAGCTTTAGGCGCCCAGACCGAGACTGTCGAGGATCGTCTCGGTATCCGCCCCGAGGCGGGGTGGGGGCCGGGTCTGGCTGCTCGCCGGCGTTTCCGAGAAAACGACCGGATGACGCATGGCGCGGTAGGTGCCGATCTCCGGGCTTGTGACCTGCTGGAAGAAGTCAGTGGCCACGAGGTGAGCGTCCGTGAGCACTTCCGGCAACGTGTTGTAACGCATGGCGGGGATGTTGGCCTTGTCGAGGAGGTCCAGCCATTCGTCTGTGGACCGTGTGGCGGTCACGTCTTCGATCAATGCGTAAAGCGCGCCGGTATTCTCGGTGCGCGCCTGATAGGTGTTGAAGCGAGGATCCTTGAACACCTCGGGCAGCCCGCCGATCTCGAAGAACGTCTCCCACTGCTGGTCCGAGTACGGAACAAGTCCGATGAAGCCGTCGAGCGTGGGGTAGGGGCGCCGGTTCGGGTTGACCGAACGGGTATAGGCGAGCTTGCCCTTCGGCGGGATGAAGGTTTCGCCATAGAGGTTCTCCACCATGTTGAAGAAAGTGAAGCACTCCAGCATCGGCACCTGTACGAACTGGCCTTCGCCGGTTCTGGCCTTGTGGAAGAGGGCGGCGAGCGTCGCATACGTTGCGAACAGGCCGGCCGTCTTGTCGGCAACAAGCGAGGGCGCATACTCCGGCCGCCCGCCAGAGCGGATCGCGTTGAGGTCTGCAAAGCCGGACGCGCCCTGGATGAGATCGTCATAGGCCTGACGGAATTCGTAAGGCCCGCCTTTGCCAAATCCTGCGCAGTGAACATAGACGATGTCACTCCTGAGCGCCTTGACGTGTTCGTAGCCAAAGCCGAGCCGCTCCATGCCGGCGAGGCGGACATTGTGGAAGAACACGTCGGCCGTCTTCAGAAGTTCGGTCAGCGCCGCCTTGCCGGCCGGCGTCTTCGCGTCGAGGGTCATCGAACGCTTGTTGCGGTTCAGAGCCATGTAGATCGGGCCGAGATCGCCCGTCGGGGAGGCGCCTGCATAGCGCATGGTGTCGCCCTTGCCTGGCGGCTCGATCTTGATCACTTCCGCGCCGAGATCGGCGAGGATCATCGTGGCGAAAGGACCGAGCACGACGGTACTCATGTCGACAATGCGGACCCCGGACAGTGGGCCGGACCGCAAGCCGGATTTGGGCGCATCGGTCATGGAAAGGTCTCCTCGGAAGCTGGGGGGTTAGTGCCTCGCCGGCGCGAGGGAAATCAAGCATTTCGTCGGGTCAGTGGGCGCCTCGCGACAAGCTAGTTCGCGTGGGCATCTTCCAGTTCACGGCGGAGCTCCGCATCCCAGGACGGCGCCTCTCCCCTCAGGATCCGTTCGTGGTCGGCTGTTCCTGGCGCGCGGGGTGTCTGGAAGATGCGGTTGTCGATACCGCAAGGCGGCAGGGTGTTGGGCGGGCAAGGGGTTAGGATCACGGACGGTACACCGTCATTCAGCGCCAGAAACCGCTCCATCAGGTTGGGTGTGAAGGTGGCGGCCAAGTCTGCCGCGCGCGCCGCCTCGATCCTGGAGGCGTTCGATTCCGGGCGGTCGTCCGGTATCGGTCGCAGATGCGGCGGCAGTTCAGCCTGCGCAGCGGCCTCGCAGCCCGCTTCCGCCTCCGGGGTTTCAGTCAGTTTGAGGCACAGGATTCGTGTCAAGGCCTGCCGCGCGGAGTCCGGCGTGTCACCCCCCGGCTGTGCCTGCGCCAAACCGGCCGTGCTCTCATCCGGCACGAACGCGTCCGGAACTGCGGCTTCAGGCACATTTCCGGCCTGGGGTCTTGTCGGTCGATCAAGACGGGCCGAGGGGCGCTGCATTTGGTCGTCCGGTAGCGGCGCGGGATGGGCCTCAGCCTCGCGCGGTGCAGGAGATTGAAGCACGGGACGTTCGAGCACGATGATCGGTATCGGCTCAGGCCGTGACATGTCTGAAGGCTGCTTCGCGCTCCACACCGCCAGTACTGCCGAAGCGATCACGGCATGCAGGACAATCGAGAAGGCAATGAAGTGCCACCTGCGCATCCCGAATCCACCAGCACCCCACTTTGCATGGGAGTAGGCAGTCCAGACGCGGGAATCCAATTACAAAGCCGAAACGATCACAGGGGCCGCATGGTTGCAACGGGCTTCGCAATCACCAGTGATACGCGAGGCGGGCGTCTTCGATATGGTCCATCTTCGCGTCAAACGCCGACCAGTCATCGCGTTCGGCGATGGGCGCCCAGAGGGATTCCACCTCTTCGATCACGAGGCTGACCGGCGCGGCGCGCTGGAAGTAGGGCGAGCCGAGGCGTTCTGGCCGAAGCGGCCGGCGCGCCATCAGTTGCGCCCGGACGGGCTCGAAAGACGGGTGCGCGTAGAGGGCGGCCTGCGGAG
>JBGSOU010000540.1:0-1574 GCA_041739025.1 Hyphomonas sp. | reverse complement strand
CACCGTCACGAGGTCCCTGCGGTTGTCGCCGACCGCCGAGATCTGCGTCATGCCGCGAATCGAGAAATCGCTGGCGGCTCGGGAGGAACCCTGGTTGAAGGTCAGGCCCGGGGTGAATTTCGCGAGGTCTGACAGGGACTGGGCGCCGCGCTCCTCGATCTGGTCCGCCGAAAACGCCTGGATCGTCAGCGGCGCATCCTGGATCGACTCCTCGCGCTTGCGGGCCGTGACCACGACCTCTTCGAGGCCCACCGACTGGACCGACGTATCCTGGGCGGCCACGCTGCCCGAGCCCGAGACGATCGCCAGACCCACTGCCGCTGCAACGCCGTTGCTGATTTTCATAGAAATCTCCGAGACGAAAGGTGTGGTGCTCAAACGACACCGTTGCCTGACTGTAAACCAGCACCGAGGATGGACGATGCAATGTGTGTATGGCAGGCGTTCCTCACTGCATGAACAGAATTCGATAGCACTTTGCGCGCATCGCGACGCGAGATTTCGGCCGGAGGAACACCAGAGCAGGTGCCAGGCCCCTCGCTACGACGGGACCGCGTGGCGCGTTAGCAACGGCTCGCCGCCGAGCATGGCGTTCGATTCAGCTCACGATGTACAGCGTCGATCTCCCAGCACAACGGCCCTGGAAGGACGGCCTCCGGCACGCGATATCGTCGCGATAGGCCGCCTCGATGGAGATGATCCTTTCTGTCAGTTGGCCTCTCCACACCAATCGACCAATACTGACGCTCGTCGGCGGCATGCGTGCCGACTCGCCCGCAGCGCACCGCCCTATCGAGGGAGATCACCATGACGACCGAATCGAAGTGCCCAGTCACCGGCGGGCAGTCCGCCCCCCGCGCCCGCAGCAACCGCGACTGGTGGCCCAACCAGTTGAGCCTCGGGCCACTGCGCCAGCACTCCGCGCTCGGAAGTCCGATGGACCCCGGATTCGACTATGCGGAGGCGTTCAAGAGCCTCGACCTGAAGGCCGTGAAGCAGGACCTATTGTCGCTGATGACCACCTCGCAGGACTGGTGGCCGGCCGACTGGGGCCACTACGGCCCGCTCTTCATCCGCATGGCCTGGCACAGTGCGGGCACCTACCGCATCGGCGACGGCCGCGGCGGCGCCGGCTCCGGTACCCAGCGGTTCGCGCCTCTCAACAGCTGGCCCGACAACGGCAACCTCGACAAGGCGAGGCGCCTGCTCTGGCCGATCAAGCAGAAGTACGGCAACCGGCTCTCCTGGGCCGACCTGATGATCCTCGCGGGCAACTGCGCGCTGGAATCGATGGGCTTCAAGACCTTCGGCTTCGCCGGCGGCCGCGCCGACGTCTGGGAGCCCGGCGAGGACATCGACTGGGGCACGGAAGACACCTGGCTCGGCGACAAGCGCTACAGCGGTGAGCGCGAACTCGCCGATGCCCTCGGCGCGGTGCAGATGGGCCTGATCTACGTGAACCCCGAGGGCCCGAACGGCAAGCCCGACATCGTCGGCTCGGGTCGCGACATCCGCGAGACCTTCGCGCGCATGGCGATGAACGACGAGGAAACCGTCGCGCTCGTCGCCGGCGG
>JBGSOU010000487.1:0-1511 GCA_041739025.1 Hyphomonas sp. | reverse complement strand
TCCGCTTCGGCGCGGGCCGCGTCGAGGTCACGTTCCTGCAATTGGCGGGCGGCCTGCGCGGCCTGGCGCGCCTGCCAGCCTGCAAAGCCGAGCCCGAGGGCGAGGGCGAGAAAAACGAGATGCAGCGCGTCGAGCGCGACGGTTCCGAAGGTCATGATGGGGTCCATGGGAAGGCCTTAAACCGATTCCCACGGAACATAATCGGAACAGAACAGCGCTGTCTACACCTGAGGGGCGAGCTGCGCCCTCCCCTCAGGCGAATTCCGGTTCCCGAAAGACAAGGGTTAACAGCGGCGCACAGACCGGGAACGCCGCCGTTCCCCCGCCGGGTCAGGCAATCGTGCGGGCGAGGCGTTTGGAGATGATGTCCTCGGCCTGGGCCATGATCCGGTCGATCAGTTCCTTGCAGGTCGGGATGTCATAGATCAGGCCCGCCACCATGCCGCACGACCAGGCGCCGGCATCCATCTGGCCGTCGATCATGATCTTCGGATAAACGCCCGCGACTTCTTCGATGATGTCCTCGAACTTGAGGTTCGCGCCGAGGGCCTTTTCCTTGGCGATCAGTTTTTCCACGGCCGCATTGTTCAGCACGCGCTCGGTATTGCGCAAGGGGCGCATGACGAGGCGGGTGTCGAGTTCGGACGCCGCGACGAGGGCCTGCTTCACGTTCTCGTGGACCGGGGCCTCCTTGGTGGCGATGAAGCGCGTGCCCATGTTCATGCCTTCGGCGCCGAGCGCCATGGCGGCGACCAGCGAACGGCCATCGGCCATGCCGCCGGACGCGATGAAGGGGATGTCGAGCTCGTCCATCGCGCGCGGCAGCAGGATGAAGTTCGGCACATCATCCTCGCCAGGGTGACCGCCGCATTCGAAACCATCCACCGAGACCGCGTCGCAGCCGATCTTCTGGGCCTTCAGGGCGTGGCGCACGGCGGTGCATTTGTGGATGACCTTGATGCCATGCTCTTTCAGGATCGGCAGAACCTGCACGGGATTGTTGCCTGCCGTCTCGACGACCTTCACGCCGCCCTCGATGATGGCTTTGACATAGCCCGGATAGTCCGGCGCGTTGACGACCGGCAGGAAGGTGAGGTTCACGCCAATCGGCTTGTCCGTCATGTCACGGCAGCGGGCGATCTCGTTGGCCAGGTCGCCCGGGGTACGCTGGGTCAGTGCCGTAATGATGCCGAGGCCGCCGGCGTTCGACACGGCCGCCGCCATTTCGGCGAAGCCGACAAAGTGCATGCCCCCCTGAACGATGGGATGCTGGATTCCGAGCATTTCGGTGATGCGGGTTTTCATGGGGCGTCCTCCGGTACGGGTTTCGCCTATCCATGGCGAAACCGGCTGCAGGCCGCAAGTGTAACGGCGGGTAAGCCGGGTCTGGACAGGCCGGGCCGATGGAGTCACCAAGCGGGCATGAAACGCTACATCCTGACTTCCGCCCTCGTTCTGCTTGCCGCCTGCCAAACCGCGCCGCCCGCCGCCCCCGTGGCGCCCGCCGCCCC
>JBGSOU010000465.1:0-3707 GCA_041739025.1 Hyphomonas sp. | reverse complement strand
CCCGCTTGCCGAGGTCGCCGCTGCCCTTGCCGAGGTGGATGTCGCCGCCGGTCAGGCCGTCTGGGCGGCAGAGGCGGGCGCGGTCCGCCCGGTGCTCGAAGAGGCGCCCGTGTTTGAAGCGAAGGGTCTGCGCCATCCTGTCGTGGAAGCGGCCTTGCGAAGGGAAGGGAAGGGGTTCACCGCGAATGATCTCAACCTTGATGCCGCCGGGAGAGCGGCGCCGCGCTTCCTGCTGGTCACCGGACCCAACATGGCCGGCAAATCGACCTATCTGCGGCAATCGGCGCTCGCGGTGATCCTCGCGCAGGCCGGGTGCTTTGTCCCGGCGGTCTCAATGCGTCTCGGTCTCGCCGACCGGGTCTTCTCGCGCGTCGGGGCGTCTGACGATCTTTCGCGCGGGCGCTCCACCTTCATGGTCGAGATGGTCGAAACCGCCGCGATCCTGAACCAGGCCACCGCGAGCAGTTTTGTCATCCTTGATGAAGTCGGCCGGGGCACCGCCACCTGGGACGGACTGGCGATTGCCTGGGCCGCGGTCGAACACCTGCACGAACAGACGCGCTGCCGCGCCATCTTTGCCACGCACTATCATGAGCTGACCGCGCTCGCCGCTGAACTGCCCGGCGCCGCCAATGCCAGCCTGAAGGCGCGGGAATGGAAACAGGATCTGATTTTCCTGCACGAAGTCCATCCCGGTCCGGCCGACCGGTCCTACGGGGTGCAGGTCGCGCGCCTCGCCGGTCTGCCCCGCAGCGCCGTGACCCGTGCCGCGCAAATCCTGAAACAGCTCGAAGCCGGCCCGTCCGCTGCCGAAAGCCTGCCCCTGTTTGCAGCCGCCCCCGCAGAGGCCGAGCCCGGACTGACCGCTGAGGCGGAAGCTGTACTCGCGGCGCTCGACCGGTTGGATCCCGACGCGCTCAGCCCGCGCGACGCGCTGCAGATGCTTTATGACTTGAAGGCGCTCGGCCGGGGAAAGGTCTGAGCGGCGCGTTCAACGCGGCCGGTGCGCCAGCGCATTGAGGACGTGCACGGCCGCCTGAAGGCTTTCAAGATCGCCGATTTCCTCGACGAGGCGCCTCGCATCGCGTTTCAGGTCGTGGGTCTGAAGATCCCGCCCGCGCGCGTGTTCGACGGTTTCGGCAATCTCGAACGGCTCGTAGAACCACCCGATCGGCTTGCCGAGGGCGACGGCGATTTCGAGCAGCCGTCCGGCCGACATGCGGCTGTGGCCGGCTTCATATTTCTGGATCTGCTGGAACGTCACGCCGAGCAGGGCCGCCAGCGCTTCCTGGGTGAGGCCCAGTTCGCGGCGTCCCTGACGCAGGCGCTGTCCCACAAAACGGTCGGCGTCCGTGGGCTTGCGCGCTTCGTGCGCGGGGGATGTCTCGGCTTTCGCCATGATCGCAGTCTCCAGTGCTGACTCGTCCGGTCAGCACCAAATCCATGCAACCCTCAGGCCAGATACGACCCTGACGCGAATCCCGCGGCGACTCGCCGCGCGTCTCAGGCGGTAACCTTGACCGGCGGCTCGAATTTCGTGGCCTTCAGGATGGCCTCGTCCGGCGCCGCGATCATCGCCTTGTACATGGCCTCGGGATAGGCCTGATGCGGCTTGGCCGGATCATAGGGCGGCTGTTTCACCGTGCCGCCTTCGCCCGCATAGTCATCGGGATGCGTGTAGGTTTCCAGTTCTGCCGGCGTGATCCCGACCTTTGCGACGACCGCCGGATCAATCCAGGCGCGCGGATCAATCGGCACGGTCGAGCAGGCCACTTCCAGCGTCAGGTGATCGGGTCCGGCGAAATAGATCGAATGGCACATCGCGTGATCCATCGGGCCGATCACGTTGATGCCCTTGGTGCGGATCCGGTCGCGGATCGCCAGCAGGTCATCCAGCGTGTCCACCCGGAAGGCGAGATGCTGCATCGTTCCGGCCGCGGACGGTCCGGCGCCGGTGCCCGCATGCGTCACGCCCAGCTGGACCGGAATGTCCTTCACGGCGGGCAGCTGCACCACCGAGAAGTAGGAATGATCGTCCATGTGCAGGAAGGCATGCACGCCGCCCGGCACGCCGTGCATGTCGAACAGGGCGGAGAGCTGGAAGCCCATCACGTCCGAAAAGAAAGCGATATGCTCGCGGATGTCTGCCGCCATGATCGCAATATGATGGATGCCGTTCGCCTTGATCATGGCGTGTTCCTCCCTTGACCCTGCGGCCACATGGACAGGGCCGTTCTGGTCAATAATGTGCACCCCATAATCAAAAGCGACAAGGAGGAACGCAAGGTGAGTGGCGCGAGGGAAATCGTCCGGGAACCCTATCTTGTGATCCACAAGGATCCGTCGAGCTTCAAGGATGTCTATGGCGGGGCAGGGGACAATATCGCCGCCGAATGCATGCGCATCTATCCGGCGGGCTCGACCGCCGGGAGCGTCGTGATCTTTTCCCACCCGATCGGCGGCGGCGCGTTCCTGCCGCTCGTCTCCGCGCTGGCGCGCGGCGGGCAGCACGTCATCTATTGCAACACCCGCTACCGCGGCAATGACACCGCCCTCATCATGGAGAAATGCGCCGCCGATCTCGGCGCATGCGTCGATCATGCGCGCCGAAAGCTTGGCTACAAGCGCATCATCCTCGGCGGCTGGTCCGGTGGCGGCTCGCTGTCGCTGTTCTACCAGGACCAGGCCGAGCATCCGACGATCACCCACACGCCGGCCGGGGACGCGTACGACCTCACCCGGAAGGCGCTTCCGCCCGCCGACGGCATCATGCTGCTCGCCGCCCATGTCAGCCGGGCCATCACGCTGACCGAATGGATGGATCCTTCGATCACGGATGAAGCGCGCCCCTTCGACCGGGATCGCGCCCTCAACATCTATGATCCCGAATGCCCCGCCCAGCCACCCTACACGGAGGCGTTCGTCGCCACGTTCCGCGCCGCGCAGCTCGCCCGCAACCGGCGCATCACGGCCTGGGTCAAGGACACGCTGGCGGACTTGCGCCGCAAGGGCGAAGACAACGCCGAGCGTGCCTTCACCGTACACGGAACAATGTCGAATGTCTGCTGGACAGACCCGGCGCAGGACCCGTCCGATCGCCGCCCCTACACCTGCTATCTGGGGGAGCCGCGCATCGCCAATGACGGCCCGGTGGGCCTTGCCCGTTTCACGACGCTTCGCTCCTGGCTGTCCCAATGGGGCCATGACACGACCCATGCGGACGGGCTTGGAAATGCGTCACGCATTTCCTGTCCGGTGCTGGTGATCAACAATACGGCCGATCTCGCGTGCACACCCAGCCACGCCCGGCGGCTGTTTGAGGCGGTCGGCCATGCCCGCAAGGCCTATCACGACATTCAGGGGGCGGATCACTATTATATCGAGCGCCCAGACCTGCTGCCGCAGGCTGTCAGCGTGTGTTCGGAGTGGATGGCGCAGGAGGCCCTGTCGGGCTGAGCGTTACTTCTTCTCGGGGAGGCGGACGAGCTCGTCTTCGTCCGACGGCGGCGCCTCGTCGAGGATCGCATCGGCCGTCACGTCGATATCGATGCCGAGATCACCGACATCCTCGAAGGTTGCGCCGGTTGCGCCCGGCGCCACGATCAACCCGCCGGATTTGCCTGCGGACGCCGAGCCGACGTTGAGCCCGCCACTGGCCGAAGGCGCCTGGCCGACGTTGAGGTTCAGGGTGCCCTGCACCGCCGGTT
>JBGSOU010000104.1:0-5445 GCA_041739025.1 Hyphomonas sp. | reverse complement strand
GCCCCTGCTGATCTGGGACGGGATCGAAATCTGGGAAAGCCTCGCGATTGCCGAGTTCATCGCCGAATGGGCCCCGCCGGGCGCCGTCTGGCCGCTGGATCCGCAGCGCCGGGCGATCGCGCGGGCCGTGTGCAGCGAGATGCACGCGGGATTCCAGACCCTCCGGAACACCTGTTCGATGGACATCCGGGGCCGTCAGCCGGCGCCGCAGATGACGTCTGCGCTGGAGGCCGACATCGCGCGCCTGCAGGCGATGTGGTCGGGCCTGCGCCAGACGCACGGTTCGGGCGGACCGTTCCTGTTCGGCGAATGGTCGGCAGCGGACGCCTTCTACACACCGGTTGTCACCCGGTTTCGCACCTATGGACTGCCCCTCAGCGGCGCGGCGGCAGACTATGCAGCGGCCGTTCTGGACGATCCGCTGTTCCGCACGCTGGAAGAGCAGGCAAAGCTCGAACCCTGGTGGATCAAGTACGGCCCGGACGGCCGCTCAAGTGGCTCGCTCAGGCCTTCGGCGGAGTCATGAAGTCGTAGCCGAGATCGTGGCGGAAAAGTTCGCGCACCCGGCTTGAATAAATCTCCATCGCCTCGCCCGAGAACAGGATTTCGAGCGATTGCTGACGGTTCTGCAACACGTTGGGCTCGGCTTCGGGATCGACCTTCAGCGCCATGGCTTCCTTGGTGCCGGCTGCGACGGCGGCGGAAATCGCCTCCGGTTTCAGCCTGATGCCCCAATGGTGCGCGATTGCCTCCAGCGTTCCGGCCGGGTCCGCGCGGGTGCCTTCATACTGGACGCGAAGGATCGACGCCGGAAAGGCGGCCTCGATCTCGCCCCAGCGGTTCCAGAAGCGGGCGAGCCAATAGAGATCACACCGATAGCGTTTTCCGTCCGGATCGCCCTTCAGGTATTCGAGCCAGTCAACCTGGATGTCATATTCCCACTTGGCATGGTGCGAGGCGAGAATGCTCATCGGGTGGCGCACGCACAGCGCATAGGGCGGCAGGCCGGCCAGCCCGCGCGCCCAACCCCAGTCGGCCAGCCGGTGCGGGATCGTGTGACTGAAGGCGAGGCGCGGCAATTGCGGGAAGACGGGATCGTCTTTCGGCCAGCCGATAAAGGGGCGCACGGCATTCTCGGAAAAATACCGGGGCCGCTCGATGCCGTACGTGTCGGCCAGCGCGACGGCAAACATGTACTTCACCCAATGGGTGCCGGAATTTTTCGAGGTGACGAGGAAACCGTCGAACGCGCCGTGCCGGAGCACGGAGAAGTTCATCCAGTTATCGTTCCAGACGCGGGCGGCATAGGTCATGGCCCGGCCTAAACCAGCGCCGGGGACGGTGCAAGATCAGGTCTTCAGACCGGCGGTGTCGCGGTAGACCTGAAGCAGCAGCAGCTGCGGACGGGCCGGCAATTCCTCGGCTTCCGACACGGCAACGAGCATCGCATCCAGGTCGACCACTTCCTTCGGGCCGAGCCGGGGTGAGTTGACGATCATCCGGCTGAGCCGGGTCATCGTGTCCTTGGCGGGCGGACATGTCTGCGACACCCAGGCCGCGTGGGCAGCCAGGTCTTCGGCCTCGCCGGGTGTATAGTCGAAATGTTCGCGGATCTCGGCTTCGATCACGTCGGATTGCCGCGGCGTCAGGTGTCCGCCCCGGGCGAGTGCGACCTGCATCATCATGATCGCCGCCGCTTCGCGCGGATCATCGATCAGATCCAAACCGCCCTGCCCCGCCTTGTAGCGGAAAGCCATGCGGCGCGGCGCGTTGGCGACCGTGCGCGCAATGTCGGCTGCTGCGTCCAGGCCCTGACGTGCCATGCGCAGCCGCCAGGCCCAGACGCCGATGGCGGCAAGCAGTGTCAGGAGACCGAAGAGGATGTGCATGACGCGAAGATAGCGCTGCGAGAGCCCCAGCGCCACGAGATTCCGCGATGGGGCTAACACATGGTGCGGATTTCAGCTTTTCGCGCCGCCGCCAAAGAGACCGCGCACGAACCGCCAGATGCCGGCGAAGAAAACCGGGATCAGGATCCAGGCCTTCTTGAGGAACACAAGGGCGATCGCGATCAGGCCGGTCTTCTTCAGAACCGCCACCCCGGCGCCGCCGGCGATCAACGCGGCAACGCCGTATCCCGCGGTCTTGTCGCCTTCGACATAGTCGGCATAGGCCGCCCCGGGATTGAAGCTTGCTAGGGCAAGCACTTCAGGCCCCGCTTCGCGCACAGCCGAGAGCTGGTCCATGCCGGCAATCATGTTGACGGACAGCACACCGTGCCGGCCCAGAAGGCGCATGTCATAGTTCAGCGTGTGGGCCCCTTCGGAACCTGCAAACAGCAGATCCTTGGCCCAGATGAGGCGGTGGCTGGCGGGATCATAAGATGGCGGCACGGCCCAGCCGACGAGTTCCACGGCATCAAACCCCTGGCTGGCGCGCTCGGCGTTGGCGTCACGTGTGCCCGCCTGCAAATCCTTCAACAGCGCGTCATAGTCTGTCGAGGCGGCGTCATCATCGGTCACATAACCGGTGTCTTCATAGGTGAAGAGCGCGCCCCACCCGGCATCGGCCGGCGAGGTGCCGGCGGGGAAAATCATGCCGAGGACGGAGGTGTCCTGCGGATTGCCCCAGAGATCCTCAAGGATCTTTCGCGATTCCGAAGCGCTGTAGAAATCGAACCCGTCCGGTACCGACAATGTGACGGGTGACCGCTCCAGCGCGATGACCCCGTGATCCGGCGCCACGTCCGCAAGGATTTCGGCCGCATACGCACGATAGGCCGCCTCGGCCGCTTCAGGCGAAAGCGGCGTTTCTTCGGTCTGGGAGAGCGCCGGAAGCGCAAGAAAGCACAGCGCTATGAGCGCCGGAATGAATTTTGAAATGGAAACCACTCCCACCTGAAGAGGAATTCCTAGTCGGCCAATGTGACATTTGCAAGCGCGGCGGGGAGCGCCGTACCGGCCGCAACGCGGGCTGCGGCCGGTACGGCAATCCGGTCAGTCGATCACTGGCTGCCGCCTTCCGTTGCCGCAGCTTCGGCCTGCGACAGGACATAGGCGCGGATGGCCTCGGACTCGTCCGGTGTCAGGTAATCCGCAAAGGACACCATGCCGTTGGCGGCGAGGTTTCCGTCGATCACGACACCCTTCCAAGCGTCCTTGTTGCCGGCGATGGCCGACCAGCGCAGGTCCGGCAGCACGCCCGACGAGACCGCGAGCGGGCCGTGGCAGACGGCGCAATTGCGCGCGAAATGCACAGCGCCTTCCGACACGAGTGCGAGGCTGCCGAAGGCTTCGGCTTTCGGGGTTTTCTCGATCGGCGTCAGGCCTGTATCGGCAATTTCCTGCGTGCCGCCGATCTTGAACGTGACGACCTTGCCGACCGATGACGAGACCTTCTCGTCATAGCCGAACCCGGCGGCCAGCGCGAAGGCTGAGCCCCAGCCGGTCGTGATCGTGACGTATTGCTCGCCATCGATCATGAACGTGCCCGGACCGGATGCGCCGCCCGACTTGAGCGGGTGGCCCCACAGCTTGTCGCCAGTCAATGCGTTATAGGCGACGAAATCGCCATTCAGCTTGCCCTGGAAGACGACGCCGCCGGCTGTCGACAGGACGCCGCCATTCCACGCGTTGCCGTGTTCCACCGACCAGCGCGCCTTGCGCGCGACGGGGTCCCACGCAATCAGGCGGCCCTTGAGGGTCGAGCGCAGCATCTTGGCCACTTCCGGCGGGGCAATCGGGGGAATGCCGGCCGAGAAATCGATGCCGGTGTTCCAGCCCGTTGGCCGCGAGGCGAAGCGGGGATCTTCACTATAGGCCTGAGGAATTTCCTGGGCCGGGATGTAGGCAAGACCGGTATCCGGGTTGAAGGCCATCGGCTGCCAGTTGTGAGCGCCGAGCGGGCCCGGCAGCTGCTGGAAGGGAGCTTTGCCATAGCGGGCTTCCGGGTTCTCGATCGGACGGCCATTCTCGTCGAGACCGGTCGCCCAGTTCATCGGACCGAAGGCATCGCCGGACAGGAACGCGCCGGTGGCTGCGTCCAGAACGTAGAAGAAGCCGTTCTTGGGGGCCTGCATGACCACGCGGCGAGCCGCGCCGTCGGCACCGAGCGGAAGTTCCGCCAGGATGATCGTCTGCGTAGCCGTATAGTCCCAGTTGTCGCCGGGCGTCGTCTGGAAGTGCCACTTGTAGGCGCCGGTATTGGCATCGACTGCGACGATGGACGAGAGGAACAGGTTGTCGCCGCCCGACGGATCGCGGAACGTGCGGTTCCAGGGCGAACCATTGCCGACGCCGAAGATGATCTGGTCGTTGACTTCGTCATAGACGATCGAATCCCAGACCGTGCCGCCACCGCCATCGGTGGTCCAGTCGCCTTCATCGCCCCAGGTCACGTTGCCGACCTTGACGAAGGCGTCGTCGGAAGCGGCGCCGTCCGGCTGCTTCAGCGGGTTCGGCACCGTGTAGAAGCGCCAGACGAGATCGCCGGAGCCTGTGTCATAGGCGGAGAGGTAACCGCGCACGCCGAGTTCGGCGCCGCCATTGCCGATCAGCACCTTGCCGTTCACGACGCGCGGGGCGCCCGTGATCGTGTAGGGCTTGGACTGGTCGACGGTGACCGTGCTCCAGACCACGGCGCCCGTTTCGGCGTTGAGCGCCTCAAGGCGGCCATCGATGACGCCGACATAGACCTTGCCTTCATACACCGCGACGCCGCGGTTCACGACATCGCAGCAGGCTTTCACGCCGACGGCCTTGTCAACCTCTGGATCGTAAACCCACTTCTCGGCGCCGGTCTTGGCGTCCAGAGCGTAGACGACCGACCAGGCGGAGGTGACGTACATCGTGCCGTCGACGACGATGGGGGTCGATTCGACGCCGCGATTGGTGGCGAGGTCATAGGTCCAGGCAACGCCAAGCTGATTGACGTTTTCGGTGTTGATCTGGGTCAGCTTCGAATGGCGCTGCTCATCATAAGTGCCGCCATAGGTCAGCCACTCATCGCCCGCGCTCGCGGTCGAGATGCGGGCTGTGTCGACCGCCGCAAAGCCTTCCGGCTGCGCGACCTTGGTCTGACGGTCGCCGCAAGCGGCCAGAAGAAGGGCAGATCCCGCCAGCAGCGCTGGGGCCGCCCAGCTGCGCCAAGTCCTGATGTTCATGTTATGCCTCCCGAACTGGGCCCCGTGCTCACGATCGGCGGGGTCTCTCGCGGCGCAGACTAGCGGCTCAGCGGGCAAAGTCGAGGTGTGACGCTACGCCAGCGGTTCAGGCCATGGCGGCCATGCGGAGTTCATCGCGCGCGTCCACAAGGGCGGCTTCCACCGCGTGCTGCCAGGCATCGATACCGGATGCGCCCTCGGCGGCCTTGGGGAATATCACCGAGCGCGAGGCGCTGACGATGCCCCCTTCCCCGCCGATCAGGCCCGCGCAGGCCTCCGCAGCG
>JBGSOU010000430.1:0-2141 GCA_041739025.1 Hyphomonas sp. | reverse complement strand
GTCGACTGACGAAGGCTGCGCCAAGCTGGCCGAAGCTGCCGCGCAGGGCGGGCGCCTCGACATCCTCGTCAACAATGCCGGCATCACCAAGCATGCCCGCGACCATGCGGACCTTGATGCATTGACCCGCGACGACTTCCTCCACACCTATGCCGTCAACGTGGCCGGGCCGTTCCTGATGCTGCAGAAGACGAAGGCGTTGCTGGTCGAAGCCCACCGCCAGACCGGCCGGGCCTCGGCCGTACTGAACGTCTCGTCCATCGCAGGGGTCACCGGCATCGGCTCGTCCGTGGCCTATGCCGCCACCAAGGGCGCGCTCAACACGATGACCATCAGCCTTGCCCGCGCGCTCGCGCCGGCGATCCGCGTCAACGCGGTCTGCCCCGGATTCATCGGCACGCGCTGGTTCAAGGACGAGATGAGCGCCGAGCAATATGCCAAGATGGAGGCCGGGGTGGCCGCCTCCGTGCCCCTGCACGTCGCCAGCGGCCCGGATGACGTTGCCGACTCGGCGGTCTTCTTCCTCACCGATGCGTCGCGGCACGTGACCGGCGAAACGCTTCTGGTGGATGCGGGCATGCACCTGGGCTACGCGCCGATGGTCGCCCGCTGAGCCGCTGACTGTTGCGAATCTGCCACACAAGTGTGGATTCGCTGCATCGCCCAATGCACAGGCATTGGGCATCTTGCCTGCCCAAAAGCCCGGCGGACGGCGCTGAGTGAGCGCATTAACGTTACGTTTGCCATCGAAATTTCGGTCACTGCCCGGCAGCGTCTGGCGTGGCGCTCGATCAGGAGCGTGGTGACAGAAGCGAGGTTTCCTCCAAATGAAAAATACACTTTCACGTGCCAGCCTGCTCGCGATCGCACTGGCAACCGCAGCCGCCGGAACGGCCGCTGCAGAAGGCGAATTCTCCGGCAACGTCGCGATGACCACCGACTATGTGTGGCGCGGCATTTCCCAGTCCAACGAAGATTTCGCCCTTCAAGGCGGCTTCGACTACACCAACGGCATGTTCTATGCCGGCACCTGGGCTTCGAACATCGACTTTGACGATGGCTCCAACGCCAACATGGAAATCGACTTCTACGGCGGCCTCGCCAGCGAGTTCGCCAACGGCATCACTTGGGATGTCGGCCTGATCTACTACGTCTACCCGGACTCCGAAGATACGGACCTCGACTTCGTCGAAATCAAGGGTGCCCTCGGCTATGAGTTCGAAGGCGGTCTCGCGGTCGGCGGTGAAGTCTACTACGATCCGGACAACGAAAACATGTACGTCAACGCCACCGCCGGCTACGCTCTCTCCGAGAATTTCGGCGTCGATGCCAGCGTCGGCAACTACCAGTTTGACGCCGGTGGCGACTACACCAACTGGTCGCTCGGCGCTTCGACCTCGGCTGCCGGCTTCGGCTTCGACCTGCGCTACTGGGGCACCGACATCGACAACGTCAGCATTGCAGACGAACGCGTTGTGCTGACCGTCTCGCGCAGCATGTAAGCCTTCCGGCTTAGCCTTCTCCGGCTCTGGAGCCGCATGCGGGATTATTCCTTTGCCCGCATGCGGCTCTTTGCTTTGTTAACCCAGTCTGGCTGGAATTTGCGCGCTGACAGGTTTATAGGCATGGACCTTCCCCATGGAGAGGCTCTATGCGCATTGGCGTTCCAACCGAAATCAAAAAGCAGGAATCCCGTGTCGGACTGACACCGGAAAGCGTCGGCGAGCTGGTTCGCGCCGGGCACAGCGTGCTGGTCCAGTCGAATGCCGGCATCAATTCCGGCTTCGGCAACGAGGCTTACACCTCGGTTGGCGCGCAGATCGCGCCGGATGCGGACGCGGTGTTTGCAGGCAGCGAACTGATCGTGAAGGTCAAGGAACCGCAGCCGGATGATACCGCGCGGCTCACCAAGGACCACACGCTCTTCACCTACCTCCACCTGGCACCCGATCCGGTTCAGGCGAAGGGCCTGATGAAATCGGGCTGCCTTGCCATCGCCTATGAGACGGTGACCGACGATGAAGGCGGGCTGCCGCTGCTGCGACCGATGAGCCAGGTGGCGGGACGGATGTCGATGCAGGTGGCCGCCTGGGCGCTGATGCGCACCAAGCGCGGCCGGGGCATCCTGCTGGGCGGCGTGC
>JBGSOU010000372.1:0-1742 GCA_041739025.1 Hyphomonas sp. | reverse complement strand
TGGGCGATGCGGGCGCGCGGCTGCACACGCGCCATCGCTGGACAGGCTGGGACGCGGCCGGGGCGCTGACGTTTGACACGATGACCGGGTGCGTGATGGTGCAGGCAGACGCGGTGGTGCTGGCGCTGGGCGGCGCGAGCTGGAAACGGCTTGGCTCGGACGGGGCGTGGGCGGAGATCCTTGCCAATAAGGGTGTGGCGATGGAGCCGTTCGCGCCGTCGAATTGCGGCTTCGTAGTGGCCTGGTCCGACAAGATGCGCCCGCATGAAGGGGCGCCGGTCAAGTCGGTCGCCTTGTCCGCTCACGGACAAATGGTGCGCGGGGATTTTGTCATCACGCGCGGCGGCCTCGAGAGCGGCGCGGTCTATCCGCTGGCCGCCGCCCTGCGCCGGGACATCGCTGCGGATGGGCGCGCCATTCTGACGATTGACCTTCTTCCGGGAACGGAGGAAGCGGCGCTTGCTGCGCGCCTTGCGGCGGCGCATCCGAAGGATTCCGTATCGAACCGCCTGCGCAAGGCGGCGCGGCTCGACGCGGTGAAGATCGGCCTTCTGAATGAAGTGACAAAGGGCCAGTTGCCCAAGGCGCCTGACGCGCTCGCCCGCCTGATCAAGGCCCTGCCGCTGATCCTCACCGGCACAGCGCCGATGGACACCGCCATCTCCACCGCCGGCGGCGTGCCGTGGGACGCGCTGGACGAGGGGCTGATGCTGAAAGCCTTGCCCGGCGTCTGGTGTGCCGGCGAGATGATAGCCTGGGACGCGCCGACCGGCGGCTATCTGCTGACAGCGTGCATGGCAACCGGGCGCGTGGCGGGGAAAGCGGCGGCAGCCTAGCCGCTGCTTGATCCAGCCCGAAAACCTTATATCGCCGGCTGGATCGGCCCGTCGGCTCGTCCGTTCACGAACTGGTCCACGTATTCATTGCCGCTGTGCATCACGTCGGCTGCCGGGCCGCGCCAGATGATCCTGCCTTCGAACAGCATGGCGATTTCGTCGGCGATCTTGCGGGCGCTGGCCATGTCGTGGGTGATGGTCACGGCGGCGGCGCCGAGGCCGCGCACCATTTCGAGGATCAGGTCGTTGATCGCATCGGCGGTGATCGGATCGAGGCCCGTCGTCGGCTCGTCGAAGAAGATCAGGTCCGGTTCCGAGATGATCGAGCGGGCGAGCGAGACACGCTTCTGCATCCCGCCGGAAATCTCGGACGGATAGAGCCCCGCAACATCCGTTCCCAGACGGACTTTCTTCAAGGTCTCGATGGCGCGTTCCTTGGCGTCGCGCCGGGAAATGCCTTCGGAATTGGTCAGGCGGAAGGCGACGTTTTCCCAGACGGTGAGCGAATCGAACAGCGCGCCGGACTGGAACAGCATGCCGATGCGGGCGCGCATCTTTTCGCGCGTCCGGCCGGTCGCCTTGGTCACGTCATCGCCGCCGAAAAAGATCTTGCCCTTGTCGGGCGTCATCAGGCCGAGTGCGTTTTTCAGCATCACCGACTTGCCGGATCCGGAGCCGCCGATCACCACCACGCTGCGCCCCGGCGCGACGTCAAGGTCGACGCCGCGCAGCACCTCTTTCGTGCCGAAAGACTTCACGACCCCGTCGAGCTTCAGAAGCGGTCCGTTCATAGGCCGATCTCCACGAACAGGGTGGACATCACATAGTTGAAGGCCAGCACCAGCACCGCCGCGCCAACCATCGAGAGCGTGGCCGCGCGGCCGACGCCGGTGGCGCCCGCCTGGC
>JBGSOU010000350.1:0-12686 GCA_041739025.1 Hyphomonas sp. | reverse complement strand
ACCTGCGCGCAGGCGACGAGGCCGGTGTCCGGGGTGATGGCGTCCAGCAGCGCGCCGGAGAGGGAGACATTGCCCGCGGCTGAGATCGTCTCGATCACTGCGCCGGTCGCCCGCGCATGTTCTCGCCAGGTGTAGACGTTGGAGGGGAACTGATCCGCCAGCAGCAGGATTTTCTGGCCCTTTTCCAGCGGCAGGTTACGCGCCGCCGTGGCAAGGCCGTAGCTGGCCGATGGGACGAACGCGATGCCCGCCTCGTCCGCGCCGATCAGTTTGGCCAGCAAGGGACGCAGCGCGCGCGTGTCAGCGAAAAAATCCGTATCCGGAATGGTCCAGGGCCGCAGCTTGCGCGCCACGCCGCGCTGCCCTGCCAGCGAAGCGGCAAGGGGCAGGGGGCCCATCGTCGCGACGTTCAGGTAAGCTACGTCCTCCGGGATGTCGAAGAGGTGGCGCTGGTTCGGGATCAGCTTCATGTCGCGGGCCTGGAGTCCGCCAGTTCGGCGAGGAAGTGATAGGACGCCTTGGGTGTGCGCTTCAGCGTCTTGTAATCCACATGCACAATACCGAAGCGCGGGCCGTATCCCATGGCCCATTCGAAATTGTCGAGCATCGACCAGACGAGGTAGCCGCGCACATCCGCGCCCGCTGCGCGCGCTTCCAGGACTGCGCCGAGATAGCGCTTCAGATACGATACCCGCGCCGTATCCTCGACACGGCCTGCGGCGCCCGGTTCGACTTCATCGGCCATTCCGTTCTCGGTCACGTAGACGGGGACGCGATAGCGCTTTGACGTCTCCACCAGCATGTCGCGGAACGCCTCCGGCGCCACGTGCCAGCCCATGAGCGTCGTCTCCGCGCCCTCGGGCGGATTGGCATTTCGGAAACCGAACGCATTGGCCCGCGCCTGCGCATAGGTCGGCGAGTAGTGGTTGAGCCCCAGCCAGTCGAGCGGCGCATAGATGGCGTCCTCATCGCCGGACCTGATGCGCGCGCCCATCCAGTCGCGCATGATCGGATCATATTGGCCGAGGAACACCGGATCGGCCGTGCCCCGGTTCATCGCCGAGTCCATCATCGCCGCCGCCGCGCGGTCATCGCCTGTATCCGTCGCGGGAAGCGCAGGTTGCAGGTTCGGCACCGATCCGATCCGTGCGCCCGCCGGCAGGTTGGCCCGCAGGCGACGCACCGCCGCGCCGTGGGACAGGTTCACATGATGCACCGCATCCAGCCAGGCCTCCCGGTCTCGGATGCCCGGCGCATGCACGCCCGCGCCATAGCCCAGCATCGTGAACATGTTCGGCTCGTTGAACGTCGCCCAGTGCGTAACCCGGTCGCCGAGGCGCTTGGCTAGCAGGCCCGCATAGTCTGCAAACAGCGGAACGATCTCCCGGCTTGTCCAGCCGAGCCCCGCCTTGTGCAGCGCCAGCGGCAGGTCCCAGTGATAGAGGCAGAGCCAGGGCGCGACGCCGTTGCGCAGCAATTCGTCAACCAGCCGGTCGTAGAAATCGAGGCCGGCTTCGTTCGGCTTGCCCCGGCCCTCAGGCAGCACGCGGCTCCAGGACACCGAGAACCGGTAGGCGCCGAAATTCGCTGCCTTCATCAGCGCCACATCTTCCTTGTACCGATGATAATGGTCGCAAGCGACATTGCCCGTGTCGCCATTCTTGACCCGGCCGGGCTCGGCGCTGAACGCATCCCAAATGCTCGGGGCCCGGCCGTCCACATCATGTGCGCCTTCGATCTGGTAGGACGCGGTGGAGGCGCCCCAGACAAAGTCGTTTGGAAAGTCGTTGCGGCGGATCATGCATTGCTCCCGGGGTTTTCGGGAGAGGATGCGATGCCAATGATCACGCCGCAAGCCCGCACTAGGCCCCCTTCCGTCTCGCACGGGCGTGCGAGACGGAGGGGGCGGGGCCGGGTAAAGCCCCTAAACGATCCGGCTCGTCTTGTTGCCCCAGTAGCGGTCGCGCACGAGGCGCTTGTAGAGCTTGCCAGTCGGGTGACGTGGCAGCTCGGCGTCAAAGTCGATGCTCTTCGGGCATTTGATCTTCGACAGGTTGGCCTGGCAGAAGGCCATCAGTTCAGCCGCCAGTTCCTCCGAATGCGCAATGCCCGGCATCGGTTGCACAACCGCTTTGACAGCCTCACCGAAATCCTCGTCCGGTACGCCGATCACGGCGCAATCAGCGACCTTCGGGTGCGTGATCAGGATGTTCTCGCACTCCTGCGGATAGATGTTCACGCCGCCCGAAATGATCATGAACGACTTGCGGTCGGTCAGGTAGAGGAAGCCGTCCTCGTCCACCTTGCCGACATCGCCGAGCGACGACCAGTCGGGGTGTTTGGGGTTCAGCGCGGCTTTGTTCTTCTCCGGGTCGTTGTGATAGTTCGGCGGCGTGGTGCCGCCGAAATACACCTGGCCTTCTTCGCCCACCGGCACTTCGTCGCCATTCTCGTCGCAGATGTGCAGCTCGCCCATGATCGGGCGGCCGACCGTGCCCTTGTGGGTCATCCAGTCCGGGCTTTTCACCCAGGTCATGCCATTGCCCTCGGAGCCGGCATAATACTCGTCGATCACCGGGCCCCACCAGGCGATCATCTGTTCCTTCACCGGCACCGGGCAGGGGGCCGCTGCGTGGATCGCGAATTTCAGGCTGGAGACGTCGTACGCCTTGCGCACGTCTTCCGGCAGTTTCAGCATCTTGACGAACATCGTCGGCACGAGCTGGGAATGGGTCACCTGGTACTTCTGCACGAGGCGGAGGTAATCCTCCGGCTCGAACTTCTCCATGATCACCAGCGTGGCGCCGATCCGCGTGAACGTCATGCACCAGCGCAGCGGCGCGGCATGATAAAGCGGGGCGGGGGAGAGGTAGATCGAGTCCCCGTTGGCGCCGGACATCGCGCGCGCAATCTGGATCAACGCATTGTCGGCATCGATCGGCAAGTCCGGCTGGAGCGGCGGACGGATGCCCTTCGGGCGCCCGGTGGTGCCGGAGGAGTATAGCATGTCGGTGCCGGCCATCTCGTTGGCGATGGGGGTCACCGGGAAGCTTGCGGTCCGCGTCTCGAGCGGTTCGAACCCGTCGATGGCGCCGTCGATCGACCAGCAATCGATCAGCCCGGTCGCGGCTTTCACTTCCTTCGCAACGCTGCCCTTGCTGGCGCCGGCGATCAGGAGTTTCGCGCCCGAATCCTCGATGATGTACGACACTTCCGGCGTCGTCAGGCGGGAGGAGACGGCCACATAGTAGAGCCCGGCCCGCTGCGCCGCCCAGCAGACTTCGAAATACCGGGGCGAGTTCTCGGCGAAGATCGCGATCGTGTCGCCGGGCTGGCAGCCGGCCGCCCGCAAGGCATGGGCGATCTGGTTGGAGCGCGCGTCAAGCTGCTTGAAGGTGATCGTCTCGCCCGAGCCGGCCATGATGATGGCGGCCTTGTCAGGGTGGCTTTTCGCGTGATGGAAGGGGTGCATGGCGTCTCCTCGGGGGAATTAATAGGTCGGATCAGGGTTCCATCGGTCCGTTGAACTGCCGGGCGAAGAAGTCGTCTTTCTTCCAGAGCGGACGGAAATCTTGATTTGCCAGCGCGACGGCTATCCGGGCGTTCAGTTCGGCGAAGCGGGCGGCCGCGTTGAAATCGAGATTGTTCGACATGTCATCCGAAGGCCGGTGATAATTCTTCGCCTGATGTTCTGAGAAAGCGACGTCTCCGCCGTTCTGGAAGCCGGGCTTGAGGTATACGGATGGTACCCCTTCCTCGACGAAACGGAAGTGGTCTGACCGTGTGAAGGTCCCCTGTTCTGGCGTCGGATCGGGGCTGATCGCAATGCCCATCGCAGACGCTGCAGTCTCGACGGTTGCGGCAATGTTCGAACGCAAGGCGCCATAGACGATAATGTCGGTGAAATCATAAGTCAGGATTGGCATGTCGAGGTTCACGTTGGCCACGAGCGTGCCACTCACGGATGGGTTCATCGCAAAATACTGTGCGCCCAGAAGGCCTTTCTCTTCCGCCGTGACTGCAGCAAAAACCACGGTGCGGCGAAGCGGCGGCCCACTCTTCAGCATCCGCGCAGCATCCAGCAACGTTGCAATGCCGCTCGCATTGTCGAGCGCGCCATTGTTAATCGTGTCTTCCTCGATCGTCTTTGAGATTCCGATATGATCGAGGTGCGCGCTAATGACGATCACTTCGTCTTTCAGCACCGGATCTGTCCCTTGGATCATGCCGATGACGTTTGAGGATTTCACTTCGTCATGGACCGAACGCTGCGTGATCGAAATCGTCAGCGGCAGATCAAAGCTCGGGACCGCGCCGCCTTCGGCTTCCGCCGCAGCGATCACGTCATCCCACGCCGTGAGGGCACCGGCAAACAGCAGAGGTGCGCCTTCAAGCGATACACCGGCCGAGGCAACCAGGTTTGGCGCCGTCGAATAGGGTGACCCGTCCGCTTGCAGCCAGGACAGGCTGGCCCCGTCCAGGCGTCCTTCCGCCAGCAGGCGCTGAAAGGAATAGACGCCGCGCGAAGTCGGTGTCTCGATCGTCACAACGCCCACTGCGCCCCGATCTGAAAGGTTCTGGCTCTTGCGGTTGCCGTAAAAGGCGCGCTCTTCGCTCTGGATGCCTTTTGGCGTGCCGTTCAGCATCACGGCCACCTTGCCGTTGAGATCCAGCCCGGCAAAATCGTCTCGGCCGATGTCCGGCGCGTCGATGCCGAAGCCGACGAATACAGCCTGCCCCTCGGCCTTGGTGTCTGTTCCCCGAAGGGAATTGTAGATCACGGCATTGACGTTCTCGGTCAGCGCCATTGCGGTGCCTGAGGCGTCCTTTACCTCGAGGGCCCGTCCGTCGGCTGCGCGTACCGATCGTAGGAACCGGATTTCCTGGAAGTATGTGCCGTTATCGCCTGCGGGCGCGACGCCCATCTTCTCGAATTCGGACGCGACATAATCTGCGGCAAGGTCATAGCCCGGCGTACCGGCTTCACGGCCTTCGAGATCATCGGAGGCAAGATACGCCATATGCGCTTCGATCGCGGCAGCGTCCGGTGCCGGAAGATCGGTCACGGGCGCCGGTGCATCCGGCGCGCAGCCGGCAACCAGCACTGCGATCATTGCAATCAGGCTAAGCGAATGCGGTTTCATGGGCGAAACGGTACTTTCGGGGTGAGGAGCGCTTGAATATTATGTCTAGCGTCCCCTGCCGCGCTGTCCACGCGTGACGCAGCGGGAGGGGCGTGCGCCCGGCGCATCAGGCTCAAGGCCGCGCGGCAACGCCTGTCAAAACTCCCGCAGCCAGTACCCCATCGGGTGCCGCTCGCTGGGGCCGCCGGGCTCGACCGGCCAGTCGAAATGGGTCAACAGCCCGTCCAGCTGGCGGTAGCCGCGCTTGGTCCAGAACGCGTCCAGCGGCGAATAGTCCGCCGGGCGGCGGGGGTCGCCGCTCGACCGCTGCACCGCGCAGAAACAGGTGCGCTTATAACCCCGGGCCTGAGCATGGGCTTCCCGGGCATCGAAGAAGGCATGCCCCAGCCCGTGCCCCCGATAGGCCGGCCGCAGCACCGACTCGCCAAAGTAGAACGTCGAACCGAGCGCAAAGCCGGCCTGAACCAGCGGGCCTGAAAACTCTGCGTGATGCCCGGTGATCGCAGAACCGGTTGCACAACCGACGACCTCGCCGGCCGCAGTCTCAGCCGCGAAGATGAAGCTGTCCTTGGCCGCCGCAAAGTCGCGCAGGTAGCGCTGCTCATAGTCCAAGTTGCCCGCATAGAGATACGGAAACGCCCGGAACACCTCGATCCGCAGGGCCGCCAGCGCCGGCAGGGCGCGTTCGAGGTCCTCTCCGGTCAGCGCCCGGGTCTTCACGAGACCTGCCGGATCCATTCCTTGAGATTGTAATAGGTCGTGACCCGCGTGATCGCGCCGTCCTTCACGTCAAAGAAGGCGCCCGCGGGGAGGCGGTACTTTTGACCGTGCGCGTCCGGCAATCCGGGATCGGTCTTCTTGTAAGTGCCATTGACGATGAATTCCGCTGCCGCGCGCGTGCCGTCCGCAGACGCCATCACGACGATGTCGGTCAGCAGCTCGTCATAGCAGTCGTCCATGTGGGCGATAAACTCGGCGAAGGCCTTGCGCCCGCCGCGCTTGTCGCCCTCGTTTACGAAGTGATTGATGTCGTCGGCCACACAGGCCGCCATCGCGGTCCAGTCCTTGGCGTTGAACGCGGCGTAGTAGCGGCTGACCAGATCCTGCGTCGTCATTTCGGCAGTCCTGCTTGTCCGGCTTCTTCGGGGTGATCCTTGACGAAAGCCCGCTTCAGTTCAACCGAGCGGCTGTGTGCGCCGTCCGGGCTCCAGCCCGGCGCATTGACCGCTCGGCCGACCCAGCGCCAGGGCCTGAGGCCGTCGCGCGCGCAGTCGCGCATCAGTCCGCCCAGCTCGTGGAACGCGATCACCGCCGGATTGTACGTGCCGACCGGTTTGACGATCCCGTAGACCGGTTTCTCGCGGTCCAGCTCCGGCACGAAGCTGCCGAACATCTTGTCCCAGATGATGAATACGCCCGCATAGTTGGCATCCAGGTAGCGCGGGTTGGTCGCGTGGTGCACCCGGTGATGGCTCGGCGTATTCATCACCGCTTCGAACCAGCCGGGCATCCGGCCGATCGCTTCGGTATGGATCCAGAACTGGTAGAGCAGGTTCAGCCCGCCGACGAAGCCGATGATGTAAGGGTGGAACCCGAGCCAGACCATCGGCACGGCGAGCAGGATCAAGCCCGTGAACGGACCAAACCAGGGTTGGCGCAGCGCGGTGGTCAGGTTGTAGTGTTCGGAGGAATGGTGGGTTAGGTGCTCCATCCAGAACCAGCGCATCTGGTGCGCAAACCGGTGCTTCCAGTAATACACGAAATCATACAGCACGAAGGCCAGCGCCAGCGTCCACCAGGCCATCGGCAGCGTCGCAATCCGGTAAGGCCAGGCCAGCGCCATCAGCCAGACGAACACCGCCGCAGTCAGCGTGTTGACCACGAGGTTGCCGATCCCCATCGCCATCGAGGCGAAGGCGTCCTTCGTTTCGTAGCGGCCCTTGGCGCGCCCGGACTTGACCGCCCACCATTCCAGGGCGACCGACAGCACGAAGAACGGTGCGGCGAGGGTGGTGACGTTGGGCAGGGGTGCGAATTCCATGGCCGGATCGCTAGCGAAAAATGACGCCCCCGTCACCCCCCATCCTTGCCGGTCCGGCAGCGCTTGACGGACGCAGGGGAAGGGGCCTCCCTGTCGGCTCCAGCTCAACCAGACCGGAGGAATCAGCATGGCCCGTCCCAAGGAATTCAAGGAAATCATTCTCGACATCGAGGACGGCATCGCCACGCTGACCCTGCACCGGCCGGACAACATGAACGCTTTCACCGGCACCATGATGTACGAACTGATCGAAGCCTTCGACATCACCGACGCCGATGACAACGTCAAAGCCGTGATCGTCACCGGGCATGGCGAGCGCGCCTTCTGCGCCGGGGCGGACCTGTCCGCCGGCGCCAAGACGTTCGACTATGACGCCCGTGCCGGAGACGGCGAAAAGGGCCGCACCGAGTCGGTCGACATCCAGCGCGATGGCGGCGGGCGCGTGACCTTGCGCATCTTCAACAGCCTGAAGCCCGTGATCGGCGCCATCAACGGCGCGGCCGTCGGCATCGGCGTTACCATGCAGCTGCCGATGGACATCCGTATCGCGTCCGAGAATGCGCGTTTCGGCTTTGTGTTCAACAAGCGCGGCATCAACCCGGAGGCGGCCTCCAGCTGGTTCCTGCCGCGCCTCGTCGGCATCCAGCAGGCGTTGGAATGGTGCTATACGGGGCGCGTATTCCCGGCCTCCGAAGCCCTCAGCGGCGGCCTTGTCAGCCGCGTTGTTCCGCTCACGGACCTGATGACGGTCGCCCGCGCCCTTGCCAAGGAAATCGCGGACAATACCGCCCCGGTCTCCAACGCCCTGACCCGCCAGATGATGTGGCGGATGCTGGGTGCCTCGCACCCGATGGAAGCGCACATCGTCGATTCTGCCGCCATCTACACGCGCGGCAAGACGCCCGACGCGAAAGAGGGCGTGATGAGCTTCCTCGAGAAGCGCCAGCCGACCTATCCGGTGAAAGTGTCGGACGGCATGCCCGGCTTCTTCCCCTGGTGGGATGAGCCGGAATTCGAATGGATCGGCAACAAGTAAGGGCCATGCAAACCCTGTTGCCACTCGCTGCGGAAATCGGCGCGCGCCTCAAGGCGCGCGGCGAGACCGTGGCCATTTCGGAATCCTCCGCAGGCGGACTGATCTCCGCCGCGATCCTCGCGGCGCCAGGTGCGTCGGTCTGGTATCGCGGCGGCGGGGTGATCTACACGCCGCAAGCCTTCCGGGGCTTGCTCGGCCTGCGGCGTGAAGACCTCGGCGACCTGCGCTCCTCGACCGAGCCTTACGCCCGCCTCCTCGCGCGCACCATTGCCGGCAAGCTCGATGCCCATTGGGGCCTCTGCGAAATCGGCGCCTCCGGTCCCACCGGCAATGGCTATGGCGACGCGGCCGGCCATACCTGCGTCGCGCTCGCGGGGCCGGGCAAGTTCGAAGTCTCCCGCACGCTGGAGACCGGCCTCACGGACCGTCCCGAAAACATGCGCCGCTTCGCCCTCGAAGCCCTCGAGCTGCTCAACGCCGCACTGGCCTGACAGGCCGCGCTTTGAGCGTCAAACGCTGCGCGCCCAGTCCCGCAGGTCCTCGACATAGATGCCGGGCGCTTCCATCGCCGCGAAATGTCCGCCGTGCGGCATCTCGGTCCAGCGCGTGATGTTGTAGGCGCGGTTGGCCCAGCTTTGCGGCGGCGCAAGGATGTATCGTTCGCCCGGATAGCTCGCAAACGCGGTGGGCGTCTCGCACCGTTCACCCTCCGGCAAGGCATTCCCGCCCTCCTGAAACATCGCATTGTAGTACCAGACACTCGTCGCGATTGCGTCGTTCACGAGGTACAGCATCACGTTCGTCAGCAATTGGTCGCGCGTGTAAACCTCCAGCAGGCCGCGTTCGCTGAGATCGCTCCAGCCGTGGAACTTTTCGAGAATCCAGGCCGCCGTTCCCATGGGAGAATCCATCAGCGCCATTGCCAGCGTCTGGGGTTTGGTCGCCTGCTGCATCAGGTAGGCGCCTTCCATCTGCATCATCAGCTGGGAATTCTGGGCCCAGGCCGTTTCCTCCGGAGTCTGAGGAATACCGGGATTGGGGCGCAGCGCCATCATGTTGAGATGGACGGCCCGGGCGCCGCCCTTGCCATCCGCCGTGCCGTGGTTCTTGCCGAGCCAGGAGGTTACCACCGACCCCCAGTCGCCGCCCTGTGCCAGATAGGTTTCGTAACCGAGCACGCTCCGCATCAACTTGTCCCAGAGCGCCGCCGTCGCCCGCTGGCCGATCGGGGATGCGGGCTTGCCGGAAAACGCATAGCCGGGCAGGGACGGAATCACCAGATCGAACGCGTCTTCGGCGTTTCCTCCGTGCTCAGACGGAAAGGCGAGCGGGCCGATCGCCGCCCAGAATTCAAAGACGCTGCCCGGCCAGCCATGCGTGATCAGCAGGGGCCGCTTGCCTTTGGCCTCGCCCACGACATGCACGAAGTGAATGGTTTGCCCGTGCACCTCCGCCGTGAACTGCGGCCAGCGGTTCAGGTCGGCCTCGGCGGCGCGCCAGTCATATTGGTCCAGCCAGTAGCGCTGGATGTCCTTCATCACCGGCGTCGACATGCCATAGGCAAAGCCCTGCTCGTTGGTCGGCGCCGGGAACCAATTATAGGCCTCCACCCGCGCGCGGATGGAGGCGAGCTTTGTGTCAGGGACGGCGATCTTGAAGGGTTTCGGCTGGGTCATGCGGCGCAGTCTAATGCGCCGCTTGCGCCGCGCAATCGTACCGCAACGTCAGGCGAGCCGCTTCTTCAGCAGCGCGATCGCGGCGGTGAAGAAGGCGGTGCGCGATGTGTCGGGCAACAGTTCGATGGCGGTATGCTTGAACTCGTTGCCCCCGGGGCTGGCGAATGCCCATTCAGTCAACCCGGTGATCTCCGCCAGGGGGATGTCTTCCCCGAGGTGGGTTTTTTCGGACATCAAGTATCGCGGCGCCGGCCCGCCCACCAGCAGAGCGTAATGCGCCTCGATGGGCGCGCGCGGCGTCAGGAAGTCGATTAACAACGACGTCGAATCGCCCGGTGTTCCGACAATCTGGACTCCGGTGATCGGCATCGGATTGCCGGGCGTGCGATCAACCACGCCGGCAATTTGCTTCATCGTGTGTTCCTGCCAGCCGTCGAACTTGGTCGACAGGATCGAGATGGCCTGCTCAGGCTGGGTCAGGAACCACTCTGGCAGGAAGGCGTGCTGCAGGGCATAGAAATCCGGCCGGGCCTTGGAACGCACCGCAAGTTCGTTCGGTGCTTCAATGTCCCCCGCATAGCTGACCGTGAGGCTGCAGGTCTTCTTGCACCGGGCGCATTCCATCTGGTGGCCGAACATCCAGATCCCGTCCTTGGCTTGACCTGCCTGCATCAACGCGAGTGCGCTCGGCGCCTGCAGCGCGCCGCGCTTCAGCGCCTCGCCCGACGGGCAGACAAGCGCGGCCAGCTCAGCGCGCTCTTGATCGGCCGTCTCGACAAACACCGGATCCTTGAATACGGGAGGGGCATTGCATTTGCGTTTGCCGAACATGGGTAGGTCTCACTTAAAAACAAAATGAGACACTATCGCCGCCGATGGCGCACACAATGACATCGCTGCAACGCATCAGACCGAAAAGCTCGTCCCGCACCCGCAGCCGCTGGTCGCGTTCGGGTTCTTGATCTTGAAGGCCGCGCCGATCAGTTCGTTGGTGAAGTCGATTTCGGCGCCCTTCAGGAATTCGAGGCTCATCTCGTCGATCACCACGCGGGCGCCCTCGCGTTCGACCAGCAGGTCGTCCGGGTTCGCCTCGGAGGCGAAATCGAACTTGTAGGAAAAGCCGGAGCAGCCCCCACCTTCGACAGAGACACGCAGGAAGGCGGCGCCGTCCTGTTTGGCGAGAATCGCGTTAATCCGCTTCGCAGCCGAGGCTGTAAGGGTCACGTCCGGGGAAGAAACTTCGGTCATGGGCAGAACATAAGGACGAAAACGGCCATGGAAAAGAGAGCCTTGTTCGCAACCCGGCATGAAGACAGCCGGGGACGCTTCGTCGAAGAGGCGCCTTCCGCGACCCGCACGCCGTTCCAGCGCGACCGGGACCGTATCATTCACGCCACGGCTTTTCGCCGCCTGAAGCAAAAAACCCAGGTTTTCGTCGCCCATGAGGGCGATCATTTCCGCACAAGGCTGACCCATTCGCTGGAAGTTGCCCAGATCGCCCGCACGATTGCCCGCACTTTGGGGCTCGACGAGGACCTCGCCGAAACCCTCGCCCTCTGCCACGATCTCGGCCATCCCCCGTTCGGACATGCCGGCGAGGACCAGCTCGATGCCTGCATGCGCCCCTATGACGGGTTCGATCACAACGCCCAGTCCCTGCGCATCGTCACCCGGCTGGAGCGGCGCTATCCCCAGTTTGACGGGCTGAACCTCTCCTGGGAAACCCTAGAAGGTTTATGCAAGCACAATGGCCCGTTGACCGGCCCTGACACGTCCCTCAACGACCTGCCGGCCGCCTTCCGGGACTTTCCGCATCTGGCGGCGCTGGAAATCGACCAGTTTGCCGGCCCGGAAGCCCAGGTGGCGGCCCTGTCGGACGATATTGCCTACAACAATCACGACATCGATGACGGAATCGCCGCTGGCCTGTTCACGGTCGACGATCTGATCCTGCTGCCGGTCGTGGGAGACGTGTTCCGGGGGGTGCGGCTGGAATATCCCGGCATCGACGACCGGATGGTGTCCTATGAGGCGGTACGCCGCCTGATCGGCCTGTGGATCAATGATCTCGTGGGCGAGACGCGCGCCCGGGTGAAGCGACACAAGCCAAAATCGGCCGCCGAAGTGCGGGCGATGGACATGCCGCTGATCGCCTTTTCAGACGCCCTTGAGGGGCCACAGCGGGCTTTGAGGGCCTTTCTTCACGCCAGAATGTACAAGCATTACAAGGTCAACAGGATGCGCTCGAAAGCCAAGCGCGTGCTCGCGGACCTGTTCGAGGTGTTTCTCGACGAACCGCAGACCCTGCCGCCGCCCTGGAGCGGGCTGGCGATCCCCCTGCCGGAGGCGCAGCGTGCCCGGGTTGTCTGCGATTACATCGCCGGGATGACTGACACTTACGCCCTCGAAGAGCACCGCCGCCTGTTCGATTCGCGCAGTCTGGTCTGACCCGTGAAAACCAATCGGAACCGGCCGGCCGTGCCGGTCTTCAAGCCTCGTTAAGGAAACGCGCCTAGTTTTTAACCTTATGGATTCTGGACAGGGAGCGACCCATGGGCCGAGCAAGCTCAAACGGTGAAGACTATGCCCCATTCGACGATGACTATCGCGGCTTTGATGTGCGCGAGGACGAAGCCGCGCGCGGGCCTCTGATCCTGACGCTGGCCGTCGGCGTGCTGCTGATTTTCGGCGCCGTGGTCTGGAACACCTATCGCCAGGGCGTGCGGCCCGAGGGTGAAGGCCTGCCGCGCGTGCTGGCCGAAGCCGAGCCGTTCAAGCAGGTGCCCGCC
>JBGSOU010000292.1:0-1796 GCA_041739025.1 Hyphomonas sp. | reverse complement strand
ATCGGCGGGCCGCAAGGCGTGGGCGCCCTCTGGCACCGGGCCGGGGCGCCGCTGAAGGCGCTGCAACATGGCGGCGGGCAGGAACGCGGGCTGCGCTCCGGCACGGAGAATGTTGCCGGGATTGCCGGATTCGGAGCGGCGGCTGAGGCGGCCGTGCAGGATCTGCCGAAATATGCTATGTTGGCGAGACTTCGCGATGCGATGGAAGCGCGCCTCAAGGCGGAAGGTGGCGTCACCGTGATCGGCGAGACCAGTCCGAGGCTTGCGGGTACGTCCAGCTTCGCCCGCCCGGGCTTCCGGGCCGAAACGCAGGTGATGGCGATGGATCTGGCCGGCGTTTGCGTCTCGGCCGGGTCTGCCTGTTCGTCCGGCAAGGTGAAACGCTCGCTTGTGCTGCTGGCGATGGGCGCGGATGACGCCCTTGCGGAATCGGCAATCCGCACCAGTTTCGGGTGGGATACCAAGCCGGATGATTTCGAGCACGTGGCAGATGCCTGGCTTGAAGCCGCCCGGCGAACAGTTTTGAAGGAAACCGCGTGATGGATTGTTGTGGCGGCATGGACGAACACGACGAGACCTGCACCGAAGTGAAGGTGAAGGACGGTGTGGATGCGGGCACGGTCGCGGCGGCGAAAAGCCTCGAGTCCGAGAACTATTCGGCCGGTTTCATCACCGATATCGAAATGGAATTCGCGCCCAAGGGGCTTAGCGAAGACACCGTGCGCTTCATCTCGGCCAAGAAAGGCGAGCCCGAATGGCTGCTCGCCTACCGGCTGGATGCGTATCGCCGCTGGTTGACGCTGGAAGAGCCGGTCTGGGCGCGGGTGAATTACCCGAAGATCGACTACCAAGCCTATTATTACTACGCCGCGCCGAAGAACGCCGCGAAGTACAAGTCGATCGACGAAGTGCCGCAGGAAATCCTCGACACCTATGCCAAGCTCGGCATCCCGCTGCGCGAGGCGGAAGTGCTGCTCGGCGTGGAAGGCGCGGCCGAGACGGCGGCGACGGCGCGCGAGAAGCCGCGCGTGGCGGTGGATGCCGTGTTCGATTCGGTATCTGTGGCGACGACGTTCCGCGAAGAGCTGAAGAAAGCCGGCGTGATCTTCATGTCGATTTCCGAAGCGGTGCACGAGTATCCGGAGCTGGTGAAGAAGTATCTCGGCACGGTTGTTCCGGCGTCGGACAATTTCTTTGCGACGCTCAACGCGGCCGTCTTCTCGGACGGCACCTTCGTCTATGTGCCGAAGGGTGTGCGCTGTCCGATGGAGCTGTCGACCTATTTCCGCATGAACGCGGAAAGCACGGGCCAGTTCGAACGCACGCTGATCATCGCGGACGAGGCGGCTTACGTCTCCTACCTCGAAGGCTGCACCGCACCGATGCGCGACGAGAACCAGCTGCTTGCGGCGGTGGTCGAGCTGGTCGCGCTGGATGATGCGGAGATCAAGTATTCCACGGTCCAGAACTGGTGGCCGGGGGACGCGGACGGCAAGGGCGGCATCTACAATTTCGTGACCAAGCGCGGCGATTGCCGGGGCGCGCGCTCCAAGATCTCCTGGACGCAGGTGGAAACCGGTTCGGCGATCACCTGGAAGTATCCGTCCTGCGTGCTGCGCGGCGATGACAGCGTCGGCGAATTCTATTCGATTGCCGTGACCAATGGCCGCCAGCAGGCCGATACCGGCACCAAGATGATCCATCTCGGCAAGCGCACCAAGAGCCGGATCATCTCGAAGGGCATCTCGGCCGGCAAGTCGGACAACACCTATCGCGGCCTCGTCTCGGTCCACAAG
>JBGSOU010000091.1:0-9990 GCA_041739025.1 Hyphomonas sp. | reverse complement strand
CGCAATTGCTTGCCGCGCCCCGCTTCGCTTGCGATCACGTCCGCGCCGGCCGAGCCCGCAATGGCGCGCGTGACATCCGCCGAGCCGCCATCGACAACGATCACTTCGCGGATCAGGCCTGCCTCAAGTCCAGGCAACAGGCTCTCAAGGCAAAGCGGCAAGTCGCCCGCAGCGTTCAAGGTGGGCACAATGACAGACAGCGGCGCCGGCATTTATCCGCCCAGCTCCGCCAGCCGTTTCTCGATCAGCATCAGGTCGCGCCAGGCGCGGCTCTTGTCCTGCGGCCGGCGCAGAAGATAGGCCGGGTGCAGGATGGGAATGATCGGCGCCGAGAACCCGTCCGGCGTCGCATAGGCGTACTCGTTGCCGCGCAGCTTCATGATGCCGTCCTTGCTCGCGAGCAGGGACACCGCCGGCACGCCGCCCGCAGCAATGATCAGTTTTGGCTGAGCGAGCTCGATCATCCGGTCCACGAACGGCCGGCATACGGCGAGTTCATCCGGCTCCGGATTCCGGTTGCCCCCGGGGCGCCAGTAATTGACGTTGGTGATGAAAACATTCTCAGAGCGCGTCCGCCCGATGGCGGCCAGCATCTTGTCGAGCAGCTGCCCCGCCTTGCCGACGAAGGGCAGGCCGCGGCGGTCCTCTTCCGCCCCCGGCCCCTCCCCGATCACCATAAGGCTCGCGCCAGCGATTCCGTCACAGACCACCGCCTGTTCGCTGGTTGCCTTGAGCGGACTGCCCTCGAACTTACGAATGGCGTCGGCCAAAGCCTCCAGCGTCTGCGCTGCCCGGGCCTCGTTTCGCGCCACCTTCGCCCAGTCCGAAACCGTCCGCGATGCTTTCCGAATCGGAACAATTGAAGCGGGCGTCTCCGCCAGTTCCGGCTTCGCGGCCCTCGGCGCTGACTTCAGCAAAGCGTCCACCAAGGCGGTATCCACGCTCACGCCCATGTCGGCCCACCATTCGGTGAGCGCCGAAATCGGCTCTCTTGACGCAGGGTGTGGCATTGCGGACAGACTGGACCTCAAGGAAACAGGCGTTAAGTGCTTACCCGGATAGAGATAAGGCGCAAAGCGCAAACAAGGAGCTGACCCATGGCCGAGGCCCCCGAACGCGAGTCGATGGAGTTTGATCTGGTAATCGTCGGCGGCGGCCCTGCCGGCCTGTCGGCGGCCATCCGGTTCAAGCAGCTGGCCAATGAAGCCGGTGAGGACCTTTCGGTCGTCGTGATCGAAAAGGGCGGCGAGATCGGCGCTCACATCCTCTCGGGCCTCGTCCTCGACCCCAAGGCGCTCGATGAGCTGTTGCCGGACTGGCGCACCCGTGCGGACCGCCCGGTCACGACAGAAGTGAAGATCGACAGCTACAAGCTGCTCGGCGAAAACGGCTCGGCTGAAATGGGCTGGGCCCCCTTCCCGCCCCTGATGAGCAATCACGGCTGCTTCATCGGCTCCCTCGCCAATGTCTGCCGCTGGCTGGGCGCAGAAGCCGAAAAGCTCGGCATCGAAGTCTTCCCCGGCTTTGCCGCATCGGAAATCGTCTATGGTGAAGACGGCGCGGTCAAAGGCATCGTTGCCGGCGTGATGGGGCTCGACAAGCAGGGCAATCCGGGGCCCGACTATCAGCCCGGGATGGAACTGCTCGGCAAATACGTCCTGTTTGCGGAAGGCGCCCGCGGCTCGCTGACAAAGGAACTGACCGCCAAATTCGGCCTGCGTGACAATTGCGACCCGCAGAAGTTCGGCATCGGCCTGAAGGAAGTCTGGTCCGTGCCGGAGGAAATTTTCCAGGAAGGGCTCGTCCAGCACACGTTCGGCTGGCCCGTGATGGGCAAGAACGGAGACGGCGGCGGCTTCCTTTATCACTTCCGCGACAATGGCGAGGCTTTCGTCTCGGTCGGCTACGTCGTCCACCTCAACTACAAGAACCCTTACCTGTCGCCGTATCAGGAATTCCAGCGCTACAAGCATCACGCAGATGTCGTGCGCTACCTGAAGGGCGGCAAGCGCGTGGCCTATGGCGCCCGCGCCATCACGTCGGGCGGCATCCAGTCGATCCCGCAGCTCGCCTTCCCGGGCGGCGCACTGATCGGCTGCTCGGCCGGTTTCGTGAACCTGCCGCGCATCAAGGGCACCCATAACGCCATGAAGACCGGCATGCTGGCCGCTGAAGCCGCCTTCGAGGCGGTCAAGTCCGGCCGTCAGGGCGATGTGCTCGAAAGCTATTCCGACTCCGTGCGCGACTCCTGGGTCTGGAAAGACCTCTCGCCGGTGCGCAACATGAAACCGCTGATGTCGAAGTTCGGCACGCTGGTGGGCGCCATGATCGGCGTACCCGACATGTGGATGCGCAGCCTGTTCGGCTTCGGCTTCCTGCCGACCCTGCATCACACCAAGACCGACGCCGAATCGCTGAAGCCGGCGAAATACTTCAAGCCGATCGATTATCCGAAGCCGGACGGCGTGATCAGCTTCGACAAGCTGACCAACGTCTCCTTCACCAACACCTATCACGGCGAAGATCAGCCGGTTCACCTGATCGTCGCCAACATGGCCCTTCAGAAATCGTCCGAACACGACGTGTTTGCCGGCCCGTCGGCCCGCTATTGCCCGGCCGGCGTATATGAATGGGTGGGTGAAGGCGCCGATCTGAAGTTCCAGATCAACGCGCAGAACTGCATCCACTGCAAGACCTGCGACATCAAGGATCCCAACCAGAACATCAACTGGACCGTGCCGGAAGGCGGCGGTGGACCAGCCTATCCCAACATGTGAGTGTCAAATGGGCGGGCGCTATGGTCTGCCCGCCCTGCGGACACCGGCGCCTTGCTCTTGCCGCAAGGGCCTGCTTCACTGCGGCTTCCTGCAAGGTGGAGAAAACCGCGCACATGACCCCGAAACCGCTTCTGTTTGCTTCGGTTCTTGTTCTGGCCCTCGCCGGTTGCGCGGGGTTGCCCGGCGCTTCGGCACCGCCCGCCAACACCGAAAGCGTGCTGCCCGCCGTGACGCTGTCTCCGGCAGCGGCTGCGACGGCGGTCATCACCGAAGACGGGAAACCGGCGGACTATGCCACACCGCTCGACGCCTTGAAGGCGGGCGACACGGCAGGGTATCTGACGCTGCTTGCGCGAATGCCGGAACGTGAGCGCGCCGAGGACAAGTTCAACAATGCCTATCTGGCGCTTGATCGTGCTTCGGCCGGCGACATGCCGGGAGCACGAGGCTATCTCGGCCTGACCGGCGACGAAGCGGCAGACCAGGAACAACCGGGCTTCTATCTCTGGATCGACGCCTGGCTTTTGGCCCTGGAAGGCGATCTCGGCGGCGCCATCAATCGCCACCGCGAAGTTGCAGGCGGCATGCCCGGCATCACCGCCGACCTGTCACTCGCCGCCATGCTTGAAGCGGCGGGCCGCAATGAGGAAGCGCTTGCCGTCTATGAAGCGCTGACGCCCACCCAGATCGAGGCCCCCGAGCACGAGTTTGACCCGCAAGGCATCGTCTTTGCACATGTGAGCACGGTCATCGTGCGCCACTCGCTGCTGCTGCAGCGCATGGGACGGATCGAAGAGTCGCAACTCGTCTACCAGCAACTCGCGGACGCAGAACCCGAGCAGGCCACCAGCTATACCGCCGCCATCGACAGCCTCGAGACCGGCAAGAACCTCGACAACGAGCCGCTCACGGTAAAAACCGGCTTTGCGCTGGCCTTGTCGGATGTTTCCTACGCGATGCAGCAGCAGCGCTACATCCAGACGGTCATGATGGGCGGTACCATCACGGGTCTGGATGACAAGCGCGAAGCGTTTGATCTCGCCATCCTGCTCATTGATCCCGACAACGAGAATCTGCGCGGCGCCGTGATCGCCGCCCTTTACAGCGAAGCGCTCTATGCCGGCGCCGCGCACGTGGCGATGACCGCACCCGAAGAAACGCCGTCCCTGCAGATCTCGGCGGCCCAAGCCCTTTTGATGAGCGGCAACGAAGCCGCCGCGCGCGCGGCCATCGAGAAAGCGTTGTCGATCAGCGATGACAAGGATCGCCTGTCGACACTCTACGGCGCGCTTCAGTTGCGGGCCTTGCTCGATGATCGGGAAGCCGCTTTCGACCTTGTGCCCGAACTCCTCGGCCTGGCGGAAAATCCGGCAGAAAAGGCCGCAGCGCTCGGCGCATCCAGCTCCATCTACCTGCACTTCGGCGAGCCTGCGAAGGCCGCAGAATACGCCCAGGATGCCCGCACCCTCGACGACACCCATGAACGCCGCATGGTTCTGGCCGACGCTCTTGGTCAGGCAGGTCACATCAATGAGGCCCTCGTCATCCTCAGGTCCGAGCGCCTTGCCCGGCCCAACGATCCCTATACGCTGAATTCACTTGGCTATTTCCTGATCACCCGAACGGACAAGTACGAAGAGGGCTACAAGGTCCTCGCCCGCGCCCTGCTTCTGGCGGAGTCAGACCCCTACATCGCTGATTCGTTTGGCTGGGCCCTCTTCCAGCTCGGTGATCTAGACCGGGCCAAGGGCCTGATCGAAAGTGCCCGCGAAGAGCTGTCCCCGCAGAGCCACTGGGAAATCGAGGACCATCTCGGCGATGTCTACTGGCACCTCGATCGCAAGGATGAAGCCTACGCGGCCTGGAAACTGGCTTTGGAAAACTATCCGCCCAAGGCCGACAGTGCGCGCATCGCCGCCAAACTGGCCGACGGCCTGACGACGCCGCGCCCCGAAAAGCGGCCCCTTCCGGACATTTCACTGGAAGACCTTGAGGTTGAACGTCAGGACATCTGACACTGGCCTCTTTTGCCCGCCGCGCGCGCGCCATAGTATCGCCGGAAACACGTGCGACCCCGTCAGCCTGCCCGGAAGTCCGGGGCGACAATGGCTCACGGCCGTCGAATCACCGCACAGGTACAGTTGATGACCGATTCTCCTCCTCCGACCTTCCGCATGACCCTGGAAAAGTATTCGGGTCCCCTGAAATGGGCGCGGCGGCTGCTGATCGCCGGTCTGGTCCTGTTCGTGATCGGGGTTATCGTGGTCTGGGGCTATTTCGCTGCCCTGGGCCGGGATGTCCCTTCGATTGCCAAGCTGAAACAGTATGAGCCGCCGATCACCTCGCGGGTCCATGCCGGCGATGGCACGCTGATCGCCGAATTTGCCGACCAGCACCGCGTCTTCGTGCCCTACGAATCCATTCCGGAACACGTGATTGAGGCCTTTGTTGCGGCCGAAGACAAGAACTTCTTCAACCATGATGGCCTCGACTATGCCGGCATCACGCGCGGCGCGCTCAACTCGGCCAAGAACAAGATCACCGGCGACGGCGGTCTGCAGGGTGGTTCCACCATCACGCAGCAGGTCGCCAAGAACATGCTGCTGACCCGCGACCAGAAGATCGAGCGCAAGGCGAAGGAAGCCATCGTTGCGCAGCGGATGGAGGCGGAGTTCACCAAGGGGGAGATCCTCGAGCTCTACCTGAATGAAATCTATCTCGGCGGCCGCTCCTACGGCGTCGGATCCGCCGCGCTGAACTATTTCAACAAGTCCCTGTCGGAACTCGATCTGTCGGAGGCCGCCATCTTGGCGTCGCTGGCGCAGCTGCCGTCTGCCGTGAACCCGTACACCAATCCTGAGCGGCTGTTGAAGCGGCGCAACTACGTGCTCGGCCGCATGGTCGAGGATGGCTACATCACCAAGGATGAAGCCGAGGCCGCCAAGGCGATGCCGCTGACCACGACCAAGCGCCTTCGGGGACCAGAATACGCCGCGACGACCTATTTCGTGCAGGAACTGCGTCAGGACCTGATCAAGACCTATGGCGAAGACACGCTCGAACAGGGCGGCTTGTCGATCCGCTCCACCATCGACACGCGCCTTCAGCTCGCCGCGCAGGACGCGCTCCAGAACGGTCTGATCGCCTATGACCGCCGGCATGGCTGGCGCGGTCCGATCACCACGCTGCCCGTCGACGACAATGCCGTCGAAGCCCTGAAGGCGGTCAAACTGCCGGGCGGCAACGGTTCTTGGGAAGCCGCGCTTGTTACGAAAGTCGGCACCAACTCGGCCGAACTGCGCCTGACCGATGGCGCGACCATCAAGCTACCTGTCGACGAGATCAAATGGGCTCAGACCTACAAGCCTGAAAAGGGCAAACCCGGCCTTCAGGTCGGCCACGTGATCCTGGCTGAGCTCAAACGCCAGGCGCTCAACCCCAGCGAAGCAAGCGCGCCCGATCAAACGCCGCAACTGGATCCGGACGGCAATCCGATTGCCGCACCAAAAGCCGAGCCGGTGATGGTGCCGGTTGGCAACGCCACCCTCCGTCAGGTTCCGGAAGTGGACGGCGCCCTCGTTGCACTCGATCCGCATACAGGCCGCGTGCTCGCAATGCAGGGCGGCTATTCCTTCTTCAAGTCCAGCTTCAACCGCGTCACCCAGGCGAAACGCCAGCCCGGCTCCAGCTTCAAGGCATTCGTGTACGCGGCAGCGCTGGAAAAAGGCTACACACCGGCCTCCCGCATGCTGGATGCGCCATTCGTTTCGTATGACGTCTCCACGCAGAAATACTGGGCGCCGAAGAACTACACGGCCGGACAGTCCTACGGCATGGTCACCTTGCGCGTGGCACTCGAGAAGTCGCTGAACCAGGTGACGGCGCGCGTGGCGCAGGACATCGGCATGCAGTCGGTCTCCGATCTCGCCGTTCGCGTCGGCGTGTATGAAAAACTGCCGCCCTATGCGGCCATGTCGCTCGGCGCCGGCGATACCGAACTGATGAACCTCGTGCGGGGCTACGCCGCCTTTGTGAACGGCGGCAAGAAAGTCACGCCCACCCTGCTTGACCGGGTCCAGGACCGCTATGGCCAAACGCTCTACCGCAATGACCAGCGGGCCTGCGAAGGCTGTCTGGCGGACGACTGGAACGGCGAAGCGCCCCCTGAACTGCCCGATATGCGCGCCCAGGTGGTTGACCCCATCGTTGCCTACCAGATCACGCACATGCTCGAAGGCGTCGTGGAACGCGGCACCGGCCGCCGGGCCCTGCGCGTCGGCAAGCCGCTGGCCGGCAAGACCGGCACGACCGACGACTACCGGGACGCCATCTTCGTCGGCTTCTCGCCAGACCTCGTGGTCGGCGTGCGCATTGGCTTCGATGACAACCGGTCGCTTGGCGAAGGCGAAGCCGGTGGCTCGGTGGCCGCGCCCATCTTCACCGAGTTCATGGAAAAGGCCCTCGAAAACGAGCCGCCAACGCCGTTCCGCATTCCGCCGGGCGTGCGCCTCGTGAAGATCGACGCCCGGACCGGCGCACTGGCACCCGGCGGCGGCGCCGGGGTGATCGACGAAGCCTTCCGCCCCGGCACCGAGCCCGGTCTGACCGTGTTCAACGCATCGGAGGAGTGCCTGTCGATTTCCGGCTCCTGCGGCAACGGCTCAAATGGCGCTGACACATCGCCGGACGGCACCAGTCCGACCGACACGGCAGACGAGTCGCTCGACGGCATATTCTGACGCTACGTCAGCGCGCGGCGCTCTTTGACCATCCGGGCACGCGCGACTATATCCCGCGCAACATCGATAGATTCAAAGTTGAAGGAGGCGCCGCCATGTCCGCCGAAATCCGTTCCCTGATTGACCAGATCCGCCAGTCCAGCGCTTTGCTACGGAGGCGTCTTTGACTGGGATACAGCCACAAAACGCCTTGATGAACTGACCGCGCTTTCGGAACGGCCGAACTTCTGGGACAATCCTCAGGAAGCGCAAAACCTCATGCGCGAGCGCCAGAAACTGGCGGATGGCATTGCCATCGTTCAATCGCTCGAAAAAGACGTCTCCGATGCACCGGAGCTCATGGAACTCGCCGAGGGTGACCCGGCCATGCTTGCAGACCTGCAAGCTTCCCTGACGCGCGGTGCTGAAATCGGCCAGAAAGCCGAACTCGCCGCGCTGCTCTCGGGTGAGGCGGACGGCAATGATTGCTACGTCCAAGTCAACGCGGGCGAAGGCGGCACCGAGTCCCAGGACTGGGCGTCGATCCTGCGGCGCATGTACGTCCGCTGGGCCGAGAAGCATGGCTATCAGGTCGAAGAACTCGACGAGCGCGAAGGCGAGGAAGCCGGCATCAAGTCCGCCACCATCCAGGTCAAGGGCGAGAATGCCTATGGCTGGCTGAAGTCGGAAACCGGCGTCCACCGGTTGGTCCGCATCTCGCCTTTCGATTCGTCGGCGCGGCGCCACACTTCGTTTTCGTCCGTCAGCGTCACGCCGGTCATCGACGACAAGATTGACATCGACATCAACCCGTCTGACGTGCGCACCGACACTTACCGCGCATCGGGCGCCGGCGGCCAGCACGTCAACCGGACTGACTCGGCCGTGCGCCTCACGCACATCCCGACCAACACGGTCGTGCAATGCCAGAACGGCCGATCGCAGCACCAGAACCGTGACGAAGCCTGGCGGATGCTGCGCTCAAAGCTCTATGAACTGGAGCTGCAAAAGCGCAAATCCGTTGCCGACGCTCAGTATGCGGACAAAAGCGCCATCGGCTTCGGCCACCAGATCCGCTCCTACGTCCTGCAACCCTACCAGATGGTGAAGGACCTGCGCACGGATGTCGAAACCTCCGATACCGGCGGCGTTCTGGACGGCGATATCGACCGCTTCCTGTCGGCTTCGCTCGCGGCTTCCGTGGCGAAAGAGGAAACAACGTGACGCTCCCCCCGCCCCCGGAAACCGCCAGTGAAAAGCCGGCTTCCGTTCGCGTGCGGGGCCGGTTGATGAACTGGAGCGATGAGCGGGGTTTCGGCTTTCTCGCGCCGGAGGGCGGCGGACAGGACGTGTTCGTCCATGCCAGCGCCTTTGCCAAGGAAGGCCGTCATATCGAGATCGGCCTCGAGTATGAATTCACGGTCGAGTTCGGCAAGGATGGCCGCCCCAAAGCCAAGCGCGTGACGCGGGTCGTGGTCACCAAGCCGGCGCCAAGCCTCCTGTCCCAGATCATGCAGCGCGGCCCACGTTTTCTGGTGATCCCGGCATTCCTCTTCATCGTTCTGGCCATAGAATCGGTTCAGCCGATCTCCGAAAACTGGTTCGTGATCTATGGCGTTGCCAGCGTGGCCTGCTTTGCCGGTTACGGCCTCGACAAACTCGCCGCCAACCAGAAGGCCTGGCGCGTATCCGAGACCATTCTCCTTCTCATTGGCCTTGTCGGCGGCTGGCCCGGCGGAATTCTCGGGCAGGAAATCTTCCGCCACAAGACTCAGAAGCGATCCTTCCGTACCCTGTTCTGGATGAGCGTTGCGATCAACATGGCCGCTTTCGTCCAGATCAACGTTTTCGCGGCACGTTGATCCCGCCAAGCGCGGCGGCTTTGGAAAACACCGTGGGCAGGCCGGCCGCCTGATCCTCCTCAGCCCAGAACCCGTCCGGCAGATCGGCGTCCCGCACCTGCGCGGTCCATACCGTCAGCTGAAGGCTGAAGTGCGTGAACACATGACGCACCTCACCCGCCTCGGTCCAGTCCGCCGCAAGGGGCGGGTGAGACGGGCCTTGTGTTTCGCTCCAGTCCGGGCCCGGCAGCGCCAGCATCCCGCCCAGCAATCCTGACGGGGGCCGGCGCACCAGCCAGACCCGTCCCATCCGCCTCAGCACATAAGCCGAACCAAACCGCACGGGCCGCGCGATCTTCACCGGCTTGACCGGGTAACGCTCCGGAGCGCCTTCCGCCCGCGCAAGGCAAAGCTCCGTCAACGGACAAACCGGACAGTTGGGGCTTTTTGGCGTACATACGGTTGCGCCCAGGTCCATCAAAGCTTCGGCAAAGTCTCCCGGCCGGTCAGCCGGCACCAGATCCCGCGCGATCCGGCCGATGCGCTTCTTCTCGGTTGCCCAGTCGCCGGTCATTGCGAGCAGGCGCGCAAACACCCGCTCGGCATTGCCGTCCACCGCCGGCGCGCGTTCGCCAAACGCCAGCGCCGCAATCG
>JBGSOU010000271.1:0-1684 GCA_041739025.1 Hyphomonas sp. | reverse complement strand
GCAAACCAGACCTCCTGGCGGCTGCGGGGCTTGCCGCCGATGAAGCGGACTACGCCGTCATCCGCCCACATCCCGGCGGCGGCTTCAAGGTCGCCGGGCTCGGCCTGTCGCAGGCGGAGGCGTTCGGTTTCGAGGACGGGTGCCTTCACGCGCCGGCTTTCATCTTCGCCAGCATCGCGCCCATCGCGGCGTGAACGGTCTGGATGGCCTTCAGGGGGCGGACCATCACCTTGAAGTCCGTGATCTGACCCTCGGCGTTCCATTCGATCATGTCGACGCCGTTGACGGTGATGCCGTCCATCTCGGTTTCGAACTCCAGCACGGCCTGGGTGCCACAATCGAACACGCGGGTATAGCGGAAGCTGTCATTGCCGAGCGTTTCGCCCGCCGCGAGCAGGTAGCCCATCGTGATCATCTTGCCTTCCTGCGGCGTGTGGACCACGGGGCTCTTGAAGACGACCGCGTCGGCCAGCAGGGGCGCAAGGCCGCCGGGCGAATGGTCATGCGCCATCCAGTCAAACCAGCGCTGCAGGTTCGGGCTGTGGCCGGTCTCGGGGATCAGGTGTTTTGCCATGTGGAGGTCCTCCCGGGCGGGAGATTAGGACGGGATCGCCCGGTCAACAATGGCTGAAGGGGAGGGGGAGAATTGCCGCGGCGATCGCGCCACGTCTTGCGGCCTCGCGGAGGCGCCGCGAGGCGGGGTGGGTCTGGTTTCTTGTCATCCCGGTGAAAGCGGGGATCGCAAGCCTAGGAGGTGTTGGGTTCCGGGATGGCGCAGGCCCCCTCCGGCTGTCCGCGTTGCGGACAGCCACCTCCCCCGCCAAGGCAGGGGAGGTTGAAGGGCGCGTCCAGAAAAGCTGGAGGAAGGTCCGTGAACCACACGGGATTGTCGTAACGCGGTTTGGTCAAGGCGAAGGGATTGGGCTTCAGCGGCTCGATCCGGTCACCCCGGTGGACGATGCGCACGCCGCCCCACCAGGTGACGGCGATGAGGATGGAATTGAGGTTCTCGCGTTGCAGGCAGAGCCAGGCGCGTTTCATCTGCCAGTAGAGGACCGGCCAGAAGAACGGGTGCACGGCATCGAAGAGATGCCGGAAGTGCCCATAGTTCCGTATGCTGAGGAAAGCGGGCATGCGCGCAAGTATAGGCCCGGGTGATGTCCCGCCGGATTCGCGCGGGCGAAAAAAGTTCCGGCGTATGTCAGCGCGGCGTCGGCAGGAGCCTGTTTTGCCAGGGTTTCCGGGTCCCGGCTTTCGCCGGGATGACCGGTAGAGAGGATGGAACAGACGGACTTTTTGTTGCGCAAGGCGGAACTTGTGCACCGAAATCCGTCAACTCAGAATGACTGGAACGCGCCGATTTCGGACACACAGCGAGCGTGAACCAGTCCTGCTTGCGAAACGCGGTGGTCAGACGGCGGAGGATCATGGGGCGTTTCCCACCACCGCGCGCAGGCTGCCCCTGATATCCTTGTTGTTATTGGCGAGAGTGATAAACGAAGATCTGGCATTCATGGCCTGCAACCGAAGCAGCGGAATGAGCTGAGGGTCCGTACGCAAGGCCTCTGCCCCCTGTTTAACAAGTTCAGGTGACAGGCCGGTTTCGCAATCATAGTTGAGCTGGCTGCCAATGCCCTCATAGTCGCCGATAGCCATAAATTTGTCGCCACAGGTTTCCCCCAGA
>JBGSOU010000246.1:0-1944 GCA_041739025.1 Hyphomonas sp. | reverse complement strand
GCCGCATCTGGTGCGCCCGTTCGTGCGGCATGATCCGCAGCGGCTGCTGTTGCCTTCGGCGCTTCTGGCGGGCGCCCTCCTGATGAGCGCGGATGTTCTGGTCCGCGTGCTGCCGTTCCAGCAGGAACTGAAGCTCGGCGTTGCGGCCGCGCTGATTGGCGGCCCGGTATTCATCTGGATCGCGGCGCGGCTCGGGAGGATCTCGGCATGATATCCGCTCACGGACTTTCGGTTTCCCTGAATGGCCGCCGGATTGTCAGCGGCCTGTCATTCGACGTGGGCGCGGGAGAGTTGGTCGCGCTGACCGGGCCCAATGGCGCGGGCAAGAGTACGGCGTTGAAGGCGCTGGCGGGGGTGGCCCTGCCTGAGGCGGGAGAGATCAGGCTTGATGGCCTCGATGCGGCAAGCCTGGACGTGCGGGGCCGCGCCCGCAAGGTGGCCTGGCTGGCGCAGGCGCGCCCGGTGGCGTGGAATCTCTGCGCCGAAGACGTCGTGGCCCTGGGCCGATTTGCCGAATCCCCGGCGGCCTATGATCATCTGGGGACGGCGGACCGGGGGGCGGTGGACGCCGCGCTCGCAAAGGCGGATGCGGCGCATCTCGCCGGCCGGTCTTTCCAGACCTTGTCCGGCGGGGAACAGGCGCGGGTGCATCTGGCGCGGCTTCTGGCGAGCCCTGCGCCCTGCCTGTTGCTCGACGAGCCATGCGCCGCGCTCGACATCGCGCACCAGCTGTCGCTGATGGAGACGCTGGTGGCCGAAGCTGCATCTGGCCGCGCGGTCCTCGTGGTCCTGCATGACCTTGATCTCGCCGCACGCTACTGCAAGCGGATCCTCGTGATGGAAAACGGGTTCAAGGTGGCAGACGGCGCGCCGGACGATGCATTGAACGCGCATGTGCTCGCGCAGGTGTTCGGTGTGCGCCGGAGCGAGACGGGCGGGTTAGTACGCACCTCTTGAAAAGAGCAGGGCCGGGACGGTCAGGATCAGGATCCAGAGATCGCGGCTGAAGCTCCAGCGGCGCACATAGTCCGTCCCCAGAGCCGCGCGCTGGTCGAAGCTCAGGCGGTTGCGGCCCTTGACCTGCCAAAGGCCCGTGATGCCGGGACGGGCCTTTTCGTAACCGGTGATGTGGACGCCATAGGCCTCGCGCTGGTGCGCCAGGATCGGACGCTGGCCGACGATCGACATGTCGCCTTTCAGCACGTTCAGCAGCTGCGGCAGTTCATCGATCGAGGACGAGCGGAGAAAGTGGCCGACGCGGGTGATGCGGGGGTCCTTGCGCAGCTTCTGAAAGCAGTTCCATTCGGCACGGGCCTGGGGATCGGCGTCCAGCAGCCGCTGCAGCACGGCTTCGGCATCGGTGTGCATCGTGCGGAACTTGTACATGCGGAACAGCTTGCCGCCCCGGCCGACGCGCGACTGGACAAAGAAGGCCCCGCCGCCGTCCAGCTTGATGGCGGCAAATGTCGCCAGCATCAAAGGCGCCAGGAAGAACAGCGCGCACAGCGATATCACGATGTCGGCCGCGCGCTTGGCGCCGCCATTGATTCCCCAGAACCCGTCCCGGCAGTCGATGGCGTCCGTATCTTCGGACAAATCGATGCCGAGGCTGGACTCGTCGAGCCCCACCTCAAGCTGGTGCATGTTGGAAGGTCCCCTTGCGACATCCCCGTTCGCAGGTGCACATAAAGCCGGAAACGGAATTAGTGAAGTGTTAACCTTCAGTATTCGGGGGCTTTTTTTGTCACACCGGCGTTAGCCAAGGCTTAGGACTGGGGCGTTAGGCTGGCCTCCTTCTCCAAGAGGTCGTCACGATGCTGGCAGGCAAGAAACAGGATCCTGGAGCTTCCGAGGCTCCGCCAAGCGTGCAGGCCGCCGCGCCCGCTGATGTGCTTGCAACAGGACGCGGGGCGGATGCGGACGGGCATGTTTCGCCGGCCCGCG
>JBGSOU010000223.1:0-3923 GCA_041739025.1 Hyphomonas sp. | reverse complement strand
ACGAGAAGGTCATGGCGGGGCTCGGCGAGGGGCTGACCCGGACCGGGCAGCTGTCGCCGCAGGGCGTGCAGGCCGCGCTGCAGGCGCTCGGGCGATATCGCGCGATCCTCCGGGCGCTGAATGTCGAGACCTATCAGGCGGTTGCAACCGCGGCCGTGCGGACGGCGCGCGACGGGGAAGATTTCCTGAAGCGGGCCGGCAAGGTGCTTGGGCGTCCGGTGCGCTTGTTGAGCGGCGTGGATGAAGCGCGCCTCTCGGCACGCGGTGTGGACCTCAGCATCCACAATCCGCATGGCCTGATCGGCGATCTGGGCGGCTCCAGCCTCGAGCTGAAGTGCATCGGGATCCCCACAGCCCCCGAAGAGGGGGAGAGCCTGATGCTGGGTCCTCTGGCGCTCGGCGATATTGTCAGCGAGCCGAAGGAATTGCGCAAACGCATCCGCGACTCGCTGAAGACCAGCAAGGCGCTGGCCGAGGCGCGCGGGCAGTTCTATGCGGTCGGCGGGGCCTGGCGCGGCTTCGGCCGGCTGGTGATGGAGATCGAACGGTATCCGCTGCATGTGCTGCAGGGGTATCAACTGAACGAGGGGCAGGTCGCCCGCGCCGCCAAGCTGTGCGTGGACTCGCTGACCAACGCGCAGGCGCGCCAGCAGATCGAGGCGCTGGACAAGCGCCGGGCAAAATACTTCCCCATGGCGGCCATCCTGATGGAGGAAATCCTCACGCAGAGCCCGCTCGAAGGCGTGATCATCTCCGCCACCGGCGTTCGCGAGGGCGTGTTGCACGACCTGCTCGACATGAAGCTGGACGATCCGTTGACGGACGGCATCATTGCCTATGCGCGCCTCGACAGCAACCAGATCAATTTCGGCCGGGCCCTGCATGATTTCATTGCGCCGGCGCTGGTTCCGCAGCCTGACCTGTTCGGCTCTCCTGCGGCGGACATCCGCATCGAGAAAGCCGCCTGCATGATGGCCGACAGTGCCGGACGGTATCATCCCGATCACCGCGCAGGGATGGCCTATGATCAGGCTTTGCGGGCGCCCTATCTCGGCGTGACCCACCCGGAGCGGGCGATGATCGCCTATGCCATCGGCTGCCGCTATGACAAGGATTTCAAGCGTCCGTCCGAACATGCGGGCCTGACAAGCGATGCGCAGGCCGACCGGGCGCGCCAGATCGGATTGCTGATGCGGCTCGGGGCGGTGTTTTCCGGGCGATCAGGTCCAATCCTGAGACGCGTATCGCTGCGCCGGGACGGGGATGTTCTGGAACTTGAAGTCGGCAAGCGCGACGCCAACCTGATTTCCGAAACGGTCGAACGGCGCCTGTCGCAAGCCGCCGGTCAGCTGAAACTGAAATCCCGCACCAGCGTGCGCTGAGGCCTCAGACGTCGAAGAGGCGAACCTGTCCGCCTGCGAACGAAACGGCGAGCTTGCCGGAAAGCAGCGCGATCGCCTTCTTGCCGAACATCTCGTAGCGCCAGCCCGTCATCGCGGCGATGTCTTCGCTCGTTTCGCCGCGGGCAATCCGGTCGATATCGGCGGAGTTGGCGATCAGGCGGGGGACGACGTCGTTCTCGTCGGACACGTGCTTGAGCAGAACCTTCAGCAATTCAGGCGCGCCGGCCGGGATCTGGGCATTCTGCACGGGGCGCGAAAGCTCCGGCGCGAAACTGTCCGGCGCATCGATGGCAGCGCGGACGGCTTCCATCAGGCCCTGGCCATGTTTCGATCGGATGAATCCGTTGGGCACGGCGCGCAGCTGGGCAAAATCTTCTTCTGTGCGCGGCTTCTGGGCGGCGATCTCCTGGATCGCGTCGTCCTTGAGGATGCGGCGGCGGGGTTTGTCGAGTTCCTGCGCCACGCGCTCGCGCCAGGCGGCGACCGAGACCACCACGGCGGCATAGTCCTTTTTCGGCATCCGCAGCTTCAGGCGCTGCCAGGCGTTCATCGGCTCGGTATCATAGGTGGCGGGGTCTTCCAGGTCCGACATCTCCTCGCGGACCCACGTCATCCGGTCGGTGCGCTCCAGCTCGTCGCGCATGATCTGGTAGGCGTCGCGCAGGTGCGTCACATCGCCGAGGGCGTAGACCAGCTGCTTCTGGCTCAGCGGGCGGCGCATCCAGTCGGTGAACTGGCTGGACTTGTCGATCTGCTTCTTGAGAACGCGCTGGACCAGGTTGTCGTACGAAATCGAATCACCAAAGCCGAGGGCCATGGCGGCGACCTGGGTGTCGAAAACCGGACCCGGCGGATGGCCGATCAGCCGGTTGAAGATCTCGATGTCCTGGCGGGCGGCATGGAAGACCTTGGTTTGCCGGTCGGAGGCGATCAGGTCGAGGAAGGGACGGATGTCCAGATCCTCGGCGCGCGGGTCGATCAGGCCCTCGACACCGGGTCCGGAGGCCTGAATCAGGCACAGCTCGGGCCAGTAGGTGGTTTCCCGGTGGAACTCCGTGTCCACGCAGACGAATTCGGCCTCGGCAAGACGGCCGCACAGGTCTTCCAGTGCGGACTGCTCAGTGATGGGCGTCAAGGTGTTGTCAGTCATTGCTGGGTCGCTTATCGCACCAGCTTGACAAAGGCGAGGGGGTCTGTGCCCTACGCCGCTTCTTTCTGTTTGGCCGAGATACCGGAGTTTTCGCCCAATGCACGTCTATCGCACCCATAACTGCGGGCAATTGCGCAAGTCCCACGTGGGCGAAACTGTCCGGCTGTCCGGCTGGCTGCACCGCCGGCGCGATCATGGCGGCGTGATGTTCATCGACCTGCGCGACCATTACGGGCTGACGCAGATCGTGTTTAATCCGGGTTCGCCGGGTTTCGAGACGGTCGAGCGCCTGCGCGCCGAGAGCGTGATCACGGTCGAAGGCAAGGTGGTAGCCCGCGACGCGGACCTCGTGAACGCCAACCTGGCGACCGGTGAAATCGAAGTCGTGGGCGGGCCGGTCTCGGTCCAGTCCGAGGCCGCCGAGCTGCCGATGCCGGTGTTCGGGGATCATTCCTATCCGGAAGACATCCGCCTCAAGCACCGCTACCTCGACCTCCGCCGCGAGGCGCTGCACAAGAACATGGTGCTGCGCTCCAACGTGATCGCCAGCCTGCGCCGCCGCATGGTGGCCGAAGGCTTCACCGAATACCAGACGCCGATCCTGACCGCCTCCAGCCCGGAAGGCGCGCGCGACTTCCTTGTGCCGAGCCGGATGCATCCTGGCGAGTTCTACGCACTCCCGCAGGCCCCGCAGCAATTCAAACAACTGCTGATGGTCTCGGGCTTTGACCGCTACTTCCAGATCGCCCCCTGCTTCCGCGACGAGGACGCCCGCGCTGACCGCTCGCCCGGCGAGTTCTACCAGCTCGATATCGAGATGAGCTTCGTCACGCAGGACGACGTGTTCAACGCGGTCGAGCCGGTCATGCGCGGCATCTTTGAAGAGTTCGCCAGATGGGACGGCAAGAACCGCACGGTTGTGCCGGGCCCGTTCGAGCATGTGCCCTATGCCGAGGCGATGCTGAAGTATGGCTCCGACAAGCCGGACCTGCGCAACCCACTGGTCATTGCGGACGTCTCCGACATCGCGGTCCGCGAGGATGTGACGCTGGCCGTGTTCAAGAAGATCGTCGACGGCGGCGGCATTGTCCGCGCCATCCCGGCGCCGGCCACGGCCGACCAGCCGCGCAGCTTCTTCGACAAGATGGACGCCTGGGCGAAGAAGGAAATGCAGGCCCCCGGTCTCGGCTATATCCGTTTCGTCGAAGAAGACGGCAAGCTGACCGGGACCGGCCCGATCGCCAAGTTCTTCGCGCCGGAAGCCCTCGCAGCGCTGGCCGCAAAGACTGGCGTAAAAGCCGGCGACGCATTGTTCTTCTCGGCGGGTGACAAGATCGCCGCCGTCAAGCTGGCCGGCGCGGCGCGCACGC